>CALCPC010000211.1 GCA_937900975.1 uncultured Paracoccaceae bacterium | reverse complement strand
CAACGCAAGTGAGGGCTATGGCCAATTTATCACCAACGGACGCGGCCAACGGGGCGTTTTCACCCGCGCGGCCCTACCATCCTGTTGCGGTGATCGGTGCCGGTGCCTGGGGCACGGCGCTGGCCGCCACATTGCGCCGCGCCGGGCGCGATGTCCGGCTTTGGGGCCGGGATCGGGGGGTGCTGGACGCCATCAATGCCGAAGCCGAGAACCCCTCGTACCTGCCTGGGGTCGCACTGCCACCAGGGATCAGGGCGACCGCGTCGCTTAAAACCGCCTTGGCGGGGGCCGAGGCCGGCATCGTCGTTGTCCCCTCAGGCTCCATCCGCACCGTGTTGCGCCAAATGTCCGCGCATCTGCCACCGGGCATTCCGCTGGCGGTATGCGCCAAGGGGATTGAGGACGGGACCGGGCTTTTGATGACGCAGGTCGCCGAGGACACGGTGCCGGACCACGCGATGGGGGTCATCTCTGGCCCGACTTTTGCGCGGGAAACCGCGCTTAACCACCCGACCGCCGCGACGGTCGCCTTCCCGTTCGCCTATAAGGACCGGCTGAACCCCAACGAAAGCGCTGCTGCCCGGTTCGCCGTCACGCTCAGCACAGAGGCGTTTCTCACTTATATCTCGGACGACGTCGTCGGGGTTGAGGTCGGCGGCGCCGTCAAGAACGTTATCGCCATCGCCTGTGGGATGATGACAGGCGCGGGCTTTGCGGAAAACACGCGCGCGGCCCTGATCACCCGCGGTGTTGATGAGATGAAAGCGCTGGCCGAGGCGTTGGGCGGGCGGCGCGAAACCGTGACCGGCCTGTCGGGCATCGGGGATTTGGCGCTGACCTGTTCCTCAACCACGTCACGCAACATGTCGCTTGGCCACCAACTGGGCCAAGGCCTTGCGCGGCGGGCGTGTTTTGAGGGCCGCCCCGTCGTGGTGGAGGGGGAGCGCAACGCCAAGGCCGTAACGGATGTCGCACGCCGGGTCGGCGTCTCGATGCCCATCGCCGAGGCTGTGCGCGCGATCCTGCATGACGGCGCGCCGCTTGGTGAGACCTTTGCCGCCCATTGGGCCCGCCCCATCGAAGCCGAGCCGCGGACCATGGACCTGTCCTTTGCGCATCCCGCGACGCCGGGCGCGGTGGCAAACTTGGCCGACCGGATATCATGACCGAACCTTCGGACCTTTCCGCAAAGACATGCGTTCTGGCCACCGATCTCGACGGGACATTCCTCGGCGGGTCCGAGGCCGCGCGGCGCACGCTTTACGATTGGATTGAGCGTCGGCGCGACACGGTTGGGCTGATCTTTGTAACCGGCCGCGATCCCGACTTTATCCAAACGCTCTGCCGGGAGGAGGGGGTGCCAGTCCCCGATTATGCCATCGGGGACGTCGGCACGACCATTGCCCGCGTCGCCCCCGGTGGCGGCGTTCAACCGATCCCGGCGCTTGAGCGTGAGATTGCGGCCGCTTGGGGCGATGGCGGGGCCAGGGTACGGGCCGCTTTGGCCGACACCGCGGGCCTGACGCTGCAGCCGACGGCGTTTCGGTATCGCGTCAGCTACGATCTTGATCCCGCGCGTCTCGATCCAAGCGCCGAGGCCCGTGTCACCGCACTTGGCTATGACGTTCTTGTGTCCGACAACCGATTTTTCGACGTGTTGCCCCGGGGGATCAGCAAAGGGCCCTCGCTGCTTCGGCTGCTGGATCATCTGGGCGTCGCGCCAGCGCGGTGCCTGGCGGCGGGCGACACGCTCAATGACCTGTCGATGTTGACAGCCGGCCCGCCCGCCGTCGCCGTTGGCGGCGCAGAGCCCGCGCTTCTGGCAGCGCTGCCCGATGCGGCCGGCCCCTACCGCGCTACAGGCAGCGGCGCCGCCGGCATCACCGAAGCCATCGCCCATTTTAAGCTTCATCCCGGAATCTGACCCCGAAGGCAGGAGGCCGCCATGGCATCTGAGCTCGTCATCGTCTACCACCGCCAACCCTATGAAGAGGTCGAGGAAGACGGACGCACCGTCCTGAAGGAAAACGCCAGCCCAAACGGTATCGTGCCGACGCTGAAAAGCTTTTTCGGCTCTGTCGATCATGGCGCTTGGATCGCGTGGAAGCTGGCCGAGGATACCTCGAACCCCGATTTCGAACCGATCATCGAAGTCAACGACAGCTATGGGACCTATGCCGTCTCGCGCTTGCCGCTGTCTGCCGATCAGGTGCGGGAGTTCTACCATGTCACCTCGAAGGAGGCGTTTTGGCCGATCCTGCACAGCTTTAAGGAACGCTACAATTACGACCCGGTGGACTGGCCGAATTTTCGCGAGGTGAACTGGCGATTTGCCGAGGCGGCGGCGGCCGAGGCGGCCGATGGTGCCGTCGTTTGGGTCCATGATTACAATCTGTGGCTGGTGCCGGGCTACCTGCGCCAATTGCGGCCCGACGTGAAAATCTCGTTTTTTCACCACACGCCCTTTCCAGCGGCCGACATGTTCAACGTGCTGCCTTGGCGGAAGGAAATCGTGGAAAGCCTGCTTTGCTGTGACCAGATCGGGTTTCATATTCCCCGCTATGCCTCGAATTTTGTGTCCACCGCGCGCAGCCTCGTCGATGTCACGGTGTCCGAACGGCGCCGCGTCGACAGCGACTTGATCTCGGAAGGCACGGCATTGACCGAGCGGATGGTGCCCGCGCGCGTCCGCTGGAATGACCGCGAGGTGGAGATCCGCGTCGCGCCCGTCGGTGTCAATGTCGACTATATCGAGACCCGCGCCCGCGACGCCGCCACCCGCGCCGCCGCGGCCGAGATCCGCGCCGATATGGGCGACACCAAACTGATCCTGTCGGTCGGGCGCACCGACTACACCAAAGGCGGCGTTGAGCAGCTTGCGAGCTTTGAGCGGGTTCTCGAAAAACGGGCTGAGTTGCACGGGGCCGCGCGGCTGATGCATGTCTCGGTCAGCGCCAACCGTAACATGACCGCCTATGAGGAGATCCAGTCGCAAATCGAGGAGACCGCGGGGCGGATCAACGGCCGTTTTGGCACCCTCGAATGGCAACCCATCGCGCTTATCTCTCGCGCGATCCCCTTCGACGAGCTTGCGGCCTATTACGCCGCCGCCGACGTGGCCTGGATCACCCCGCTTGCCGATGGCATGAACCTGGTCGCGAAGGAGTTCGTGGCCTCCCGCCTCGACGGCGACGGCGTTTTGGTGTTGTCGGAGTTTGCAGGGGCGGCGGTGGAGCTAAGCTCGGCTGTGATCACAAACCCGTTCTCGCACCGCTCCATGGACGAGGCGATCCTGGCAGCGCTCGACATGGGCGCGGAAGAGCGGCGGACAAGGATGGCGGAGTTGCGAAAAGCCGTGCGTCGCAACGATTTGTCCACATGGGGCCGCGACGTCGCGCGCATGGGCAAGCAAGCCAAGGCAGAGGCCCCAACGCCGTAAAGAACGCCGCTGCGTGCGGCTGGTTGTCCCGACACCGCTGGCGCCTCTCGTTTCGCGCGCAGACAAGATGCCAGCGCCGCCAGGCCAAAGCATCCCCCACACGCTCAGCAGATGACGCCCCCACTGGCTTAAGCCGGACAATGCCGCCCGCGATGGGTGGCAGATGGTGCGGTCCGGGGGGAGCTTCGGGCGGACGGTCCGCGATGGTGCGTCGGACGAGCGGCCGGCAGCGGTGTGTCAGGCGGGCGGCCCGTGGTGGTGTCGGGAGGGCGACCCGTGGTGGTGTGTCGGGCGGACGGCTCGCGGTGGTGTGTCGGGCGGAACACCTTGCGACGGCACATTGGGCGGGACAGCCCGCGGCTGTTTGCCGGGCAGAACGACCCGAGACGGTGAGTCGGGGCGGAGACGCCGCGGCGGGGCGTCGGGGCGGCGACCCTGCGCCGGAGCGCCGGGCGGGACGGCCCGGAGTGGTGTGTCGGGCAGAACTTCTCGTACTGGCCGGTCGCGCGGGTCGGCCGCTCGCGGCGGGTCGGGTGTGGCGGCCCGTGGTGGCGGGTCGGGCGCGACGGCCCGTAATCGCGAGTGGGGCAAGACTTGCCGTTGTTGCGGGTCGCGCGGGGCGGCCTTTAGCGCCGGCGGCGGACTGGGCGGGAGGCAACCCTGGCGCATGTCGGATCGGGCAATGGCTTGATCCGGGGCCGGCGGTGCCGGGCGCGGAGCGCCGGCCAGGCGGATCGGGCGCTTTTGGTTCAGCGCAGGATTGTGGCCGCGTGCCGATCCAGCGTTGTGAAAAGGTCGAGAACCACTTGGGCGGGATCGAGGTTGACGGCGCGGGCATGGGTCTGGCGCGCCGCAAGCCCCGACAGGGCCAGGCTCCAGCGTTTCGCCGCATCGGGCCCTGGCGCCAGGCGGGCCGCAATCTCGGCCTCCTCCGGCCCGAGCTCGCCCGGC
>CALCPC010000210.1 GCA_937900975.1 uncultured Paracoccaceae bacterium | reverse complement strand
TCCGGGCGGCCAAGCAGGACCGGCTGACCGCGCCAAAGCCCGGCGATCCCGGCGCCCGGCTCCTCTTGTATCTCCGTCACCTCAGCCGGCGCCACAGTATCGAGATGCGCCGCGACGGCAACGGCGGCTGGATGGGTTGATTGCTGTGCAAGCGCCACGGCCACCGCGGCCTCTGGCGCGGTTAAGGTGCCCACCGGCGCCGCCCGGATGCCCACGGTCAATGTCCCGGATTTGTCGAAGACCACACGGTCGATGCGGGCCAAACGTTCCAAACCCGCGCCGTCTTTCAAAAGGATCCCCGCC
Source organism: uncultured Paracoccaceae bacterium (assembly GCA_937900975.1). Taxonomy (GTDB): domain Bacteria; phylum Pseudomonadota; class Alphaproteobacteria; order Rhodobacterales; family Rhodobacteraceae; genus Algicella. The sequence goes on along the minus strand of CALCPC010000210.1, from coordinate 2,731 downwards.
TCGAAAAGCCGCGTGGCGCCGACCACATGCACAACCGGCACCGCAAGGCCCAGCGCGCAGGGGCATGTCACGATCAGAACCGCAATGGCCGTCGTCAGGGCCAGGTGCCAGTTTCCAGTTGCGGCCCACCAGCCAAGCCCGGTGATAAGGGCCAGAAGGTGCACAATCGGCGCATAAAGCTGCGCCATGCGGTCGGCCACCCGCACATAAGCGCCCCGGCCCGCCTCGGCCGCGGTCATCATCCGCTCTACCTCAGCGAGGTAGGAGGTTGCGGGACTGGCTGTCACCTCCACGTCGAGCGGGCCGGTTAGGTTGAGCGTACCGGCCTCGACCAGCATGCCAGACGCGGTCGGCACCGGCGCCGATTCGCCCGTGATCAAAGCGCGGTCCAGATCGCTTGCGCCCGCGACAACGCGCCCATCCGCGGGAACCCGGCCACCGGGAAGAACCCGAACCCGCATGCCGGGTTCGACCGCGTCAAGCGGCAGAAACCGCGTGCCTTCGGCCGCCACCACCGTGGCCCCCGGCGCCGCCAGCCGCGACAACGCCGTCACAGCAGAGCGCGCGCGCGCCCGCATCCGCCGATCAAGCGTGCGCCCGATCAAAAGAAAGAACAGCAGCATGACAGCCGCGTCGAAATACGCGTCCTCACCGCCTGAAAGTGCTGCAAAAAGGCTCATCCCGAGGGCGAGCAAGACGGCAATCGAAATCGGCACGTCCATGTTCAGCCGCCCGCGGCTGAGCGCGGAAAACGCAGATCGGTAAAAGCTTTGCCCCGCGTAAAGCGCCGCCGGGATCGCGATCAGGGCCGAGATCAGGTGAAAGAGGTCGCGCGTCGCCCCTTCGGCGCCCGACCAAACAGAAACGGAAAGCAGCATGACATTGCCCGCCGCAAATCCCGCCACACCGACCGCGCGGACCAAATGAGTAAGCTCTGGATCCGCGCTGCCCTCTGCCGCCGCCGGGTCCAACACCGTCGCGTCATAGCCCAGGTCTTCCAGCGCCGCGCGCGCGGCTGGCGCGTCCGCGGCGGTCGCCAGCGTCACGGCAACCCGGCGCAGCGTCAGATTGACCCGCGCCGCGCGAACCCCGGGCACCTTGGCCAGCCCCCGCTCGATCTTGCCGATGCAGCCGCCGCATTGGACGCCCGGCACTGCGAAAACCAAGCTTGGCGCCAGGCCAGCCGCGGGCGTGGCGGCCGCGACCAGCGCCGCGTCCCGTTCCGCCGCGGCAGCGGCCGACAGGCGCCCGCCGGTCATGATCCAGCATCCACCCAGATGCGCCAACGCCCCTCCCACTCCGCGCCGTCTTGGCCCGAGATGGTCAGCGTGGCATCCCAAAACCCCGGCTTTAAGGCGACAGCGGCCTGGTAGCCGCCCTCGCCCTCGCCCGCGATCAGTGTCAGGGACCGGTCCTCACCCTCATGCGTGGGACGCCCAAGTCCCGCCAAGACACTCAGATCGGAGATCGGCGCGCCGTCGGGGCCCGCAATCTCAACCTCCAAGCGATCGCCCTGATACTGCAGCCTGGGATGCCAGCCAAGGTCGTCCTGCGCCCGGCGCAGCGCAACGTCGCCATCAAAATGCTGGCTGGCCACGTAAGAATTCGGCACGACAAGACCGGTCCAGCTTTTCGTCGCCAAAAAAGCCATTGTCAGGTTGACCGAGATGATGGTGCCAAAAAACAGCACCATGACCCCGGCCATATGGCGCCCGGTGAAGTGATCAAGACCCAAGATACGGCGCAGCATGGCTTAATCCTCTGGTGCGATGAAGACGGCCTGATACGTGTCCGTCTCAAAAGATTGTTTGTCTTCAACGATAAAGCGGAAGGTGCTGCGTCCTGCTGCCACTGCAAACGCGGGCTGGCTGACAAAGACGCGCAGCGTGCGCAGCGTGTCGGGCGCGACGTCGACGGCAAAGCTGACGCCCGGGGGTTGGTCCACTTCGTTGATCGCCATGGTCGCCCCTGGCAGATCGCGCAGCGTCAGAAAGATAACCCGTGGCTCTGGGATCATGTTGAGCAGTTTGACCGTGTACCCGTTTCGGATCCCACCGTCTGAAAGTTGCACGAAGACCGGGTTGCGATCCTTTTGAACGTTGACTTCCAGCCGGTCGCGGGCGGTCAAGGCGATCAGCATGCCGCGCCCGATCGCGGCCCAAACGCCAAAGTAAATCAGCGTGCGCGCCCGCAGAAAGATCTTCCAGTCGAAATGCCGCAAACCGTCGCGGAACCGGCCCGCCGCATCGCGCACCCGGTCGGGCGCGATCTTGCCGTCGCTTGCGGTCGCAACGCTGACATTGTGATTGTAGTCGCGCAGCGTCGCGTAAGAGATCAGACCGCCCTCTCGGCCAAGCTTGACCATAATGTCGTCGCAGGCGTCGATGCAAAGCGCGCAGGTGATACACTCCAACTGCTGGCCGTCCCGGATGTCGATGCCGGTGGGGCAAACGGCGACACAGGCATTACAATCGATACAATCGCCCTGCGGCGCCCCGGCGTCGCGCTTCTGCCCGTGGCTGCGCGGCTCCCCCCGCCAGTCGTTGTAGGTCACGACCAGGCTGTCTTCGTCCAGCATCGCCGCCTGGATCCGCGGCCAGGGACACATGTAGATGCAAACCTGCTCGCGCAACAGACCGCCCAGCGTGTAGGTGGTAAAGGTTAGAACGGCGACCGTGCCATAGGCGACCGGCGCCGCGCTGAAGGTGACAAAGTCCCAAAACAGTGTCGG
>CALCPC010000209.1 GCA_937900975.1 uncultured Paracoccaceae bacterium | reverse complement strand
ATGAGCGCCATCTGCATCGCCGAAACCGTCATGTTCTGGTTATGAGTCCTGAGCCTCGACCACAGCGCGGCGGGATCTTAAGCGGCGTTCGCGCAGGGCGGGCCGTGGCGCCGCGCGTCCCGGTCACGCGGACCGGGACTGCCGCCGCCGGTGCGGGCCTTTTGGCGACGCGGCGTTGGGGCTGCGACACTCCGTCGTCGATCCTGCGCTTTCGCCCCTCCAGCACGCATCGCGGGTTGGTCTGGCGGTTTTCTGCCCACAAGTGCCGCAAACGCCACCCCTGCGCGTCAGGACCACAGCGTGCGGCCGCGTGTTGCGCGGCTGCACCCCCCAAGGCCGAACCGTCGGCGGCCTTGGGGCGGTGTTGCGGCCTCGGCGGTGGCTCAAACCAGGGGGTAGCGGCGCGGCGTGAGGCCGGATTGAAACCAGGTCACAAAGCTGACCATGCTAAAGGTCGGCAGACCCGTCGCCGCCCTGATCGCCGCGGCATAAGGGGTCATGTTGGTGCATTCGAGCACGATTGCCCCAAGATCGGGATGCGCCGCCTGCAGTGCCCGGGCCGCATCGACATTGTCCGCCTCTGCCAGCGCTGTGTCGAGCGTTGTATGGTTGCCAAGGATCGCCTCTGTGAACGCCCGCCCGCCCTCGGTCGTGCCAACCGGTGTGGCCGCCGGCACCCCGGCTGCGGCCAGATGCGCGTCCGTCAGGGTGGAGCCTGAGATCGTCAGAATGCCGGCGCGCCGTCCCGGTGCCAGCAGCGCGTTGACCATCGATACCTGTTGCAACGCCGAGCTTGCCACCGGCACGCCCACCGCCGCCGCAAGCTCTGCCTGATAAAGCGCCAGAAAGCCGCAATTGGTGGTGATCCCGTCGACGCCGTCCGCCTCCAACCCGCGCGCGGCGTCGATGAACGCGGGCAAAAGCCCCTCAGCCCCCTGCCGCACCACCCGATTGGGTGAGGCTTTGGGCACCACCCGGTAATGGACCGGAAACGGCCAAGTCGCGGCATGACCCATGTCGCCCGGGATCCGGGGGAACCGCGCCTCCAGCATCAGGATGCCCACCGCGGCGCCGTAAATCGCCTTGCCGCCCACAACTTTCATCCGACACCCCGTACGCGCCTTCGTCGATCCCAAGATTGACACGGGCCAAACGCCGTTGCCAAGCTGCCGCAACGGTCAAAACGGGGGCACATGGACGACGCGCGGACAAACAGGCTTACAGGGGCGGAGGCTTTGGTGCGGATGTTGGAGGCTTACGGCGTCCGGCATATCTTTGGTCTTTGCGGCGACACGACGCTGCCCTTTTACGACGCTATGGCGCGGCTCGACCATGGGATTGCCCATATCTTGGTGCGCGATGAGCGTCACGCGGCCTATATGGCGGATGGCTATGCCCGGGTCACCGGACGCCCCGGCGTTTGTGAGGGGCCGTCGGGGGGCGGCGCCACCTATATCCTGCCGGGGGTGGTGGAGGCTGAGGAAAGCTCGGTCCCGATCCTGGCGATTACCTCCGATGTGGCCACCACCTCGGCCGGGCGCTATCCTTTGACCGAGCTTGATCAAACGGCACTTTTTCGGCCGTTGACCACGTGGACGGCGGCGCTGAACCAGCCGGCGCGGCTGCCCGCGATGCTGCGCCGGGCTTTTCGCGAGATGACGGTTGGCAGACCGGGTGCGGTGCAGCTTGCGCTGCCCTTCGACACCCAAAAAGGCCCGGTGGACGCGGCCGAGATTTGGGCCGACAGCCGCCACCGAACCTATCCCGCCGACCGGCCCGGGCCCGATCCGGGCGTGATCCGCCACGCCGCCGATATCCTGGAAACGGCGGAGGCCGCGCTGGTTATCGCCGGTGGCGGCCCGCTTCTGTCGGGCGCAGAGGCGGTTTTGGCGGCGTTTGCCGAAACGCTTGACCTGCCCATCGCCACCAGCGTTTCGGGCCAAGGCACGATTGCTGAGACCGACCCCCATGCGGTGGGCGTCGTCGGCTCTAACGGCGGGGTGCCGGCGACCCGGGCGGTGGTCGAGGGCGCGGATGTGGTTCTGTTTTTGGGCTGCCGCGCCGGATCGGTGACGACCGAGCGCTGGTGCGCGCCGAAGCCCGGCACCACGGTGATCCATATCGACAGCGACCCGCGGGTCATCGGCGCCAACTATCCCACCGAGGTGGCCATTGTGGCCGACGCGCGTGCGGCACTTTCGGCGCTGTTGACGGAGGTGCGGACGCGGGCGATGCGCGGGCAAAACGGACGCGCACGGGCCGCCGCCGCCTGGGCCGCGAAACGCGCCGCGTTCCAGCCCCTGGCCGACAGCACCGCCCGCCCGATCCGGCCCGAGGCCGTGATCGCGGCGTTGGCCGATACGCTGCCCCCGGACGCGATTATCGCCGCCGATCCCGGGACCCCCTGTCCTTACGTTTCGGCCCACTACCGCTGGCCGCGGGCGGGGCGGCATTTCATCACCAACCGCGCGCATGGCGCGCTTGGCTACGCGCTGGCGGCGGCCATGGGGGCCAAGGTCGGCCGACCGGAAGCGGAGGTCGTGGCGCTGCTTGGCGACGGCTCTTTCGGGTTTTGCTGTGGGGAGTTCGAGACGCTGGTGCGCACCAACCTTGCCATCACCGCGCTGGTTTTCTCCAACGCCAGCTTTGGGTGGATCAAAGCGGGGCAAAAAGCAGGGTTCGGTGCCCGCTATCACAATGTCGATTTCGGCCGTACCGATCATGCCGCCGTCGCCCGCGCCTTCGGCCTGGCCGCCTGGACCGTCGAGGACCCGGCCGAGCTTCGCCCGACGCTGACCAAAGCACTGGCCCATCCCGGCCCGGCGTTGATCGACGTGATCGCCCAACCCCTGCACGCGGCCGCCGCCCCGGTGTCGGAGTGGGTGGCGTGAGCGCCGATCTTGCGCAGACCATCCAGGGCTTCGATCTCTGGCACCTTTCCCTGCCGGTGGTCTCGCGGCGCGATCATGGCATCGGCACGGTCGCGGGCGCCTGCGAGGTCGTTGTGCTTCGCCTCACCGCCGAGGACGGGACCGAAGGCTTTGGCGAGGCTGCGCCCTGGTCGGTCTTCACAGGCTCGCCCGAGGCGTCGATGGCCGCGCTCGACCGTTATATCCGCCCGCATGTGATCGGCCGGCCGGTGGCGGCGCGGGCTGCGATCCTGGCCGATGCCGCCCGCGCCGTCGCCCATGCGACCGAAGCGAAGGCCGCGTTGGAGACGGCGCTGCTCGATCTTACCGGGCGCATCGCGGGCGTGTCGGTAACAGCGTTGCTTGGCGGGCGGTTTCGCGAAACCATCCCGCTTTCGGTGTCGCTGGCCAATCCCGATTGGGCGGCGGAACAGGATCTTTTGGACCGGATCACCGCCGATGGCGTAGGCTTGGTCAAGCTGAAGGCCGGGTTTCGCGACGCTGCGTTCGATATCATGCGGCTAGAGGGTTTGGCCCAGGATCGCCCGACGCTGCGCGTCAGCGTCGATTACAACCAGGGCCTCTCGCCCGAAACGGCGCTGGCCGAGACACGGGCCGCCGCCGCCTTTGCGCCCCGGTTCATCGAACAGCCGGTCGCGGCGCATCACTTTGATCTTATGGCAGAGATCCGCGCGGCCATCGATGTGCCGCTTCTTGCCGATGAAAGCGTTTTCGGGCCAGAGGATATGCTGCGCGCCACGCAAAATCGGATTGCGGACGGCGTATCGGTAAAAATTATTAAGGCCGGAGGGCAGACGAGCGCACAGACGGTAGCGAGCCTTGCTGCGGCAGCGGGGATGGCGGCTTACGG
>CALCPC010000208.1 GCA_937900975.1 uncultured Paracoccaceae bacterium | reverse complement strand
AAATCCGCCGCCATGGGCTTTACGATGAGATCTGGCAGGCGTTCGCGGCGCTTTTGCCGGTGCGCACGGTGGGGGTGATGGGGGATGGACGGACGTATGACTACGCCTGCGCGCTGCGCGCCGTCACCTCCGTCGATGGGATGACGGCCGACTACTATCCCTTCGACCACGCCTTTTTGGGTGAGACTGCAACGCGGATTATCAATGAAGTGCAAGGGATTAACCGCGTGACCTACGACATCACCTCAAAACCCCCCGGCACGATTGAGTGGGAGTGATTGCAAACCGCCCCGACGCGCGTTCGGCGCATCGGCGCTGGCCCTGTCCCAAGGCGTTTCGCGACAGAGCCGGATCCCACTGCGCCGGCTGACATCAAAGATTTCAACGCGGAATGGGATGCCCGATGTCTCAGATATTTCACGGAACGCACCCGGCCCCCCGGTAGGACGCGGGTGCTTTTCGGGCAGCGTCCCGGCCATGGCTTAGCCGCGGGTTACGCTTGCCCCCGGCGACGCCAGAGACGGCTATCGCTCAGCGATCCACTGGGCGAGACGGGCCAGCCCCTCTTCCATCCGCTCGGTCGGACCGGCATAGGAAAAGCGCAGCGTGTGGTGGCCGCGCTGGGGGTCGAAATCGAGGCCCGGGGTGACGGCAACCCCTGCCTTGGACAAGATTTCGGCTGAAAGGCGCCGACTGTCGGGGCCAAGATGCGCGGTGTTGGCGTAGAGATAAAACGCCCCATCCGGGGGTGCCATGTCGCGAAAGCCGATCTTGGTCAACCCGTCCAAAAGCAGTGTGCGGTTGGCGCGGTAGACCGCCACATTCGCGTCAAGCTCCTCGGCGGCGCCAAGCGCGCCCAGGGCCGCGACCTGGCTGCTGTGGGGCGGGCAGATAAAAAGGTTTTGGGCCAAACGCTCTACCCTTCGGATATGCGTCTCGGGCACGACGATCCAGCCGATGCGCCACCCGGTCATCGAGAAATACTTGGAGAACGAGTTGATGACATAGGCCTCATCGCTGATCTCAAGCGCGCTGACGGCCCGGGTCCCGTTGTCGAGACCATGATAGATCTCGTCGGACAAAAAGGCGATGTCTTGCGCCTGGGCCGCGCCGATCAGCGCCGTCAGCGCGCCGCGATCCAGCATTGTTCCCGTGGGGTTAGCGGGGCTTGCGACCAGAAGGCCGTCAAGAGCGGGGGTCAGATCCTCTGGCCGGGGGTGAAACCGGTGGGCGGCTTCGGTTTGCAGGCCGACGGGCACCAGGCTTACCGATTTTAGAATGTTGCGATAACTTGGGTAGCCGGGCTCCCCAATCGCCACGCGGTCGCCAGCGTCGAAAAGCGACAGGAAACTCAGAAGAAAGCCCGCCGAAGAGCCGGTCGTCACCACCACCCGCTCTGGGTTGAGGTCAAGCCCGTACCAGCGCCGGTATAGATCCGCGATCCCCTGCCGCAGCGCCGGCAGACCAAGCGCCACGGTATAGCCGAGCGGCCCCGCCGCCATCGCCGCGGTCCGCAAAACCTGCTTCATCTCGTCCTTCCCCCGT
>CALCPC010000207.1 GCA_937900975.1 uncultured Paracoccaceae bacterium | reverse complement strand
CAGAACCGCCCGCGCGGGAGAGCGGGTGGAGGATGGATCTTTAGGGCCGGTTGGGGTGTCGGTCATGACAGTATAATGCGCTTTCGACATCATTGTTCCCGCCCATCGCGCCCTGCCGGGCTGAAACATCCGGCATGCGTCCCATAAAAAGCCCGCACTCGGCTGAGTGCGGGCTTTTACGCGTGGCCGTGTCGGGCCAGCGCGATCTTAGTTGGTGATGATCGCTTCGATCCGCTGCTTCTTGCCGGCGGTCGTGTCGTCCGTGGACAGAACCGTTTTGATCATGCTCAGCTCACCCACCGTCAGGTTTTCGGTGTCGGCTTCGATGCCGAAGGCCAGCAGATCGTTGGCGACGATCTCTTCCAGGCTGCTCGACCAGTCAACGCTCAGCACGCTTTCGACGACCGTCGGCTCGGGGTCGGCAACGCTCAGGATCTCTTCGATCCGCTGCGCCTTCAGCTGCGTCGACGCGTTGCTGTTCAACACGGTCCGCACCTGGGCCAGATCCCCGATGGTTGCGTCCTGTACATAGCTTTCGTCGATGCCGTAGGTCACCAGTTCGGCGGCAACCGCCTGCTCAAGCTGCGTAAGCTCATCGCTCATGGCGAGGGCCGCGGGGGAGGAAAGAACAAGGGCGGATGCAGTGGCGATCAGGGTTGTCTTAAAGGACATAGTGTCTCCTGTTTGTGGTTGTGCATCACATTCATGATGCTCACCCAAACAACGCACCCGGTCCTGAAGCGTTCCACGCCAAAACAGTTTTTTTATTTTCACGCTCATTTTTCCTTTTTTGCTTGGGCAACGGAACAAAACCGGCGCGTATGATTTTTCCTTTTGTAAGTTCGTACAATGCAAAGGAGGATACCATGAATTGGGACCAGATCCAGGGCAACTGGAAAGAATGGAAGGGCAAGGCCCGGTCGAAATGGGGCAAGCTGACCGAAGACGAAATGGAAGAGGCCAGCGGCGACCGCGAGCGTCTTGACGGCCTGATCCAGCAGAACTCCGGCAAGACCAAAGCAGAGGCGCGCCAGGAAGTGGATGAGTCGATGAAGGCGGCCTAAGCCCCCCCCACCGCCAGACATGAAAACAACCCCCGCAATGATTTGCGGGGGTTTTTTTGTGGCGACCACACAGACAAAAAAAGGCCGTCGCAAAATTGCGACGGCCCCATCCAGCGGCGGTGGCGATCAGCGCGTGGTCGATGCCCCGTGCGCTTTGCGGGAGGCCTGGGCAACCCGCTTCGCGCCAGAGCGCAGACTTTCCGTCGCCTCTTCGACCATGGATTGCCCGTCCGGGATCGCCTCTATGACAGAGCGAAGCGCGTCTGTCGACGCGGCTTTCGCTTCTGCGGCAGCGGCGGCGGCTGCATTTTTCAGGGCTGTCCGCTGATCCGCCCACACCTGTTCGGCCTCATCAAAGAGCCGGTCGGAAAACGCGCCGTAGGTGTTGTCCTCCATCCGCGTCCGCGGCAACGCGGTGCCGACAACAGCCCCGGCCAGAAGCGCGCCCAACCCGGTTGCAAGCGGCTGACGCTCAAACGTTGAGCGGCCTTTCGCCTTGGCGTCTTCCGCCAAGCGTTCCACCGCGATACGGCCCTGGATGGCCCGCAGGCGCGCGGCGTGAACCTTGGCTTTCGCCTCGTCCGACAGGCCGTCCGTGCCCTCCTCCATCCGGTCGATCAGGTCAGCCACCCGGCGCGACACGCGCAACCGAACAGCAGAGCTCTTGTCGCGCAGCCCGTCCAGATTGGCCTCAAGCCACGCCTTGGAGCGGTCAAGCGCCTGCTCGAACCGGCTGGCATCGTCGTCCGTCATAGGCGCCTCCACCGGGCGATCCCAACCGGAGGTGGTGTACACAGACCCGCGGGAGGTCGGCGCCGACATGCCGGCCGCATCGGCCGCCGCGACGCGCCGGTCGAACTCTGGCGTCAGCGTCTCGGCCGCCGGGCGCAACCCGCCGCGCTCAGCCGGGCGGGCGTTCTGCGCCCCCCGGTCCTGGTCGCGGTTGGCCCCGAAGATAAGCCAGGCGATCCCGACACCGGTCAAGGCAACCGCAGCCGGGTTGGCCTTGACCGTGTCGGCCAGCGCCCGGCCAACCTCGCCGCCATGGCGCTGAACCGTGGTCGAGACGGTTTCGACAATAGCCTCCGCCGAGACCGAGCTCTGCAGTGCCTCCAATGTGTCGGACAGTGCAGAGCGTTCTGCGGCAATCTCGCGTTCGATTGCATCGGGGGATTGGGTGTCAGGCATTTGATGTCTCCTTCATCATCTCGATATCGGCCTGCACGTTTTCGGCCGTGCGGGGCGGGGCAAGGCTGGTTGCGGACAGGTTGCGCAGCCCGGTGATGGCGAGCAGAAACGAAATGCCCGCAAACCCCACGCCCACCGTCAGCGCGGCAACCAGCGCCGCGGCCAACACGTGCAAGGCGGTCAAGGCAAACACGATGGCGGCGACCAGCGCCCCCACCGCGGCCACCGCCCGGGTGATGTTGGCGTCGATCTCGGCGCGGGCGAGGTCAACCTCCTTGCGCATCAGGTTGGACACGCGCTGCGCGGCCTCACCCAGCAGTTCTGCCGGGCCGCGGTCATCGGTTGGGTGCGCTTTCATCGCAGATCCCCATAGACAGGGCCGGACACAGCGTCGGGCTCGGATGCCCGGGCAACGCGTGCCATGGCAAATCCAAGCGCGGCGGCCCCGGCCATAAACAGCGCCGGCTTGCGCCGCGCAAAGGCACGCAGATCTGTCAGCGTGGTGTCGAGATCGGTCTCCCGCAGGCGATCCGCCGTGCTTTCCAGCACGGCAGAGGCGCGGTGCAGCACGTCGCTTTGCGGCGAGCCCGCGGGCTGCTCATCCGCGGCGGCCCGGGCCGCGCGCGCCTGGCGCGCGGCATGGCCGGCGCGGCGAACGCCAACGGCAACGAACCCGACGATGGCCGCGTCATAGGGAACGAACCAGGCGCGAT
>CALCPC010000206.1 GCA_937900975.1 uncultured Paracoccaceae bacterium | reverse complement strand
GCCTGCCGCGCCTATCCGCTCAGAATTCGACAAGCGCGGATAGGCGCGGCAGGCGTCCAACAGGCTTTCGATGTTCCATTTGCGGTTGATCGGCACCAGCACGTCGCGCACCGGATCGGTGGTGGCGTGAAAGCTGATCGCCAGGAGACATCCGATCTCCTCCCCTACACGTGCGATCTCGGGCACGATGCCAGACGTGGAACGCGTGATCCGACGGCGGCTAAGGCTGATCCCTTCGCCGCCCATCGCAAGCCGCATCGCGTCGCGCACGTTGTCGGTGTTGTAAAGCGGCTCCCCCATCCCCATCAGCACAAGGTTCGAGACCAGCCGCCGCCCATCCGCCCGATGGCCCCAGTCGCCCAGGTCGTCGCGGGCCACCAGGACCTGGCCGACAATCTCACCCGGGGTCAAATTGCGCACCAGCCGCTGTGTGCCCGTGTGGCAGAAAGTGCAGTTCAGCGTGCACCCCACCTGGGAAGAGATGCAAAGCGTGCCGCGATCTTCCTCAGGGATGTAGACCGTCTCGACCTCATGCCCGCCTTCGATGCGCAAAAGGTATTTGCGCGTACCGTCGGCCGAGATCTGGCGCGTCACAATCTCGGGGCGCGCGATGCGAAACGTCTCGGATAACGCGGCGCGGTAGGATTTTGAAAGATCGGTCATCGCGGCGAAATCGCGCGCGCCCTTGGCGTACAGCCAAGACCAGACCTGGCCGGTGCGCATTCGCACCTGTTTTGGCGGCGTGATCGCGGCCAGCGTCTCGGCCAGCGCCGCGCGCGGCAGGCCGATCAGATTGCCGGCCTCGGGCTGCTGCCGCGGGAGGGTCGGGGCGCGGGGCCGGTTGGGCTGGGGGCGCGTCTTTGCTGGGGTCCCTTATCTCTGCCGCGCCCCTAACTCGGTTGGCGGCGCGCCGAAAGTCCGATCCAGGGGCGCCGCGTTACTGGCAGAGCTTCTCGGCCTCGCCCAGCGCGGCGGTAAAACCAAGCAGTGAGAACGTATCGCGCGTGGTTGTGCCCCGCGACGAAATCGCGGTGATGGTCGCCGTTGCGCCGGCCTTCATATCCGTGATCAAGTCCGCATCCTTTTCGGGCGTCGCGGGCCAGGCCCATTCCCCCCCGTCGCCAGAGCCCACATTAAGGATATGCGTGTCCGACCCGATCGAAACATCGACAGTGCTGACATCGCGAAACGGGTAGCCGCCGGTATAGCTGACCTCCTTATCGACGCCGGCCTCGGGGCGGATCGTGACAAAAAGCCGGATCTCGCCGCGCCGGACCGAGACTGTCTCGCCACCCCGCTGCGCGGTCGATGAGCTGGGCTGTGCGACAATATAGCACTCCCGCGGGTTGCTTGGTGTAAACACGCTCCAATCGCGGAACGCCGCCACACGCTCATTGGTTTGGGCGGCCGCGCCATCGACGGCCAATGTGGCGACCAGCGCAAGGGCTGCGGCTGCCAGGGTTCGGAACATCTTGTGTCCTCCACGTTTCGTATCTCGGCGCCTTGGGCGCCGATTGCCTGCCTGATAGGACCGTCTTACTGGAAAATGCCCCGCGCGGACCAGCGTTCCGCCAGGAAAATCGGGCCTGCGGCGTTTTTTATGTGCGACAAACGGACCGCGACGTCTAAGTCGTCGGTCCAAGACAGCTTGGACCGAACCGGCGCATGGCCCCTGACGACCCTCTCGACGACGCGGCTTTGCTGCTGCGGATCGCCGATCGCGACCGCGAAGCTTTCGCGCTTTTCTTTGATCGCTATGCGGGCCGGGTGAAGGCGTTCTTGATCTCGGCCGGTGTGGCGGGGCAGGACGCCGATGAAGTCGCGCAGGAGGTTATGGTGGCGGTCTGGCGGCGCGCCGACAGCTTCGATCCCGCCAAGGCCGCCGTTTCGACCTGGGTTTTTGCCATCGCGCGCAACCGGCGGATCGACCTTTTCCGCCGTCGTTCGCGGCCAGAGCCGGACCCCCACGATCCCCTGTATCAACCCGACCCCGAGCCCGGGGGGATGGAGGCGCTGTCCGCCGTTCAAATCCAACATCTGGTCCGCGCGGCGCTGACCCATCTGCCGGAGGAGCAGCGCATCGTCTTGCGCGCGGCGTTTTTCGACGGGCTCAGCCATGCGGAGGTTGCCACGCGGCTTGACCTGCCGCTTGGCACCGTGAAATCGCGGATCCGGCTTGCGTTCCGCGCGCTGCGCGATGCGCTCGGCCCAGATGCGGCGGATGCCTTCCGCGATGACTGACGCGCCGGTTTTGGCCGAGGTGTGGCGCGGTGACCGGGTCGAAAGCGTCCACCGCGGCCATGTTGTGATCGCGACGCAAGCAGGGCAGGTCTTGGAGGGGTGGGGCGACCCGGAGCGGGTGATCTTTCCCCGATCCGCGGTCAAACCGCTTCAGGCGCTGCCGCTGCTGGAAAGCGGCGCGTTCGATGCCGCGGGGCTTGGGGCGGTTGAGCTGGCGCTGGCCACGGCCTCCCATGCTGGGGCGGCTCTGCATACCCGGCCAGTGCGCGCCTGGCTGGCCCGACTGGGGCTGGGCGAGGGCGATCTTCGCTGCGGCGCCCAGATGCCAGAGGCAGCAGCCGACCGCGCGGATCTTATCCGACGCGGCGCGGCGCCCGATCAGACGCACAACAATTGCTCAGGCAAGCACACCGGGTTTCTGACGCTGTCCCGGCACCTTGGCGCCGGCCCCGATTATATCGACGTGGCGCATCCGGTGCAAAAGGCCGTCCGCACGGCTTTTGAGGAGATGACGGATGCAACCAGCCCCGGTTTCGGGATCGCCGGCTGCTCGGCGCCGAATTTCGCGTGCAGCTTGCGGGGCCTGGCGCGCGCCGCCGCGCAACTTGCTGAGCCCACAGGGCGCGGCCCGCGGCGCACCGATGCCGCCCGGCGCATCGTGGCTGCGATGGCCGCGCATCCCTTGCTGATCGCGGGCAGAGGCCGCGCCTGCACGCGCCTGACCGAGGCCGCCGCGGGCGGCGCCATTGTGAAAACCGGCGCCGAGGGGGTCTTTGTCGGCATCTGCCCCGCGCTTGGCTGCGGGATCGCGCTGAAAATCG
>CALCPC010000205.1 GCA_937900975.1 uncultured Paracoccaceae bacterium | reverse complement strand
ACCGCCGCGGCACCCGCGGCGCCAAGCCCGGTGGACGCCTTGGTGGCGCGGGTCCTTGGGCCCCATGTGGTCGCCGCCCCCGCCCCCGGCGCGCCCGCGCTGCTGGCCGCGACCGCTGCGGCGCTCAGCTCTGCGATGAACCTCATCCTCCACAACCCTGAGGTTCAAGCCCTGGAAGCCGCCTGGCGGCAGTTGGAGTTTCTAGCCCGCCGGATCGAGACCGGCGATGGCGTGACGCTGACCGTCTACGATATCTCGGCCGAGGAATTGGGCGCCGATCTTGCCGGGGCCAATGCGCCGGGCGACAGCGGGCTTTACCGTCTTCTAACCGACGCCCGGCCGGGGGCCGAGGGGTACGACCTGATCGCGGGGCTTTACACCTTTGAAAAAACGCCCCCGCATGCCGATCTGATCGCGCGGCTTGGCGCCATCGGCGCGGCGCGTGGCGCCCCGGTGCTGGCCGCGGTCGATCTTGATACACCGGGCCCCGGTGCTGCGGCCGCCGATGCCGCCTGGCAGACGCTGCAATCCTCAGACAGCGCCGATTGGGTGGGGCTGGGCGCGCCTGCGTTCCTGCTCCGCCGGCCCTATGGACGCAAAACCGACCCGATCGACCGTTTCGACTATGAGGAATTCGACCAAAACACCGGTCTTTCCGCGCTGCTCTGGGCCAATCCTGTCACCGCGCTCGTCACGCTGCTCGCCGCCTCGGGTGGCCCCGGCGCGACGCGCACGCTCGACGATTTACCGTATCTCGTGGTGCCGGACGCCTATGGCGACCCGGTCCAACTGCCAACGACCGCCCGGGCGATGACCGAGGCCTGTGTCCGCGCGGCCGAGGCCGACGGCGTCATGCCGCTTCAGGGCATCAAAGGCCGCGATCAGGCACAGGTGCCGGCGTTTCTGGCGCTTTCGGGCCGCGCTTTGCCAGGGCCCAGCACGCCGGCCAGCCGGCGCCCCGCGGCGCGTGCGGCAACACTGTCCGCGACACTCTCGGCGGGCGATCTTGCGGCGATGCGCGCGGCCCGGACGCCCTCGGCCGGCGCGCCGCCCGACCCCGAAGCCGTCGACCCAGAGCTTGCGCAATTGTTGAGGGATCTGTGATGGATGACGCGTTTCAAGACCCGAAGCGGGATGGCGAGGGCATTATTCTCGTCCACAATGGCTCCAACTACTGGCTTCTGCAGGGGGATGACCATATCGACGGTCTTCTCGCGCTCGACGGATCGTATCCGAGGCCAGTCCGGTGCATGATGTTCGCCTCGTCCTACGACCTTAGCGTGTATCTCGCATCGGCCAGCCTTGGCGATCTTTGGGCCATCCATCCCGCGATTGTCCGGCATCTGCGCACGAGTGAAGAGTTGATTGAGGTATCGCCGCCGCCGCTTTGACGGACGGTGCGGAAAGGAGAGGCCGATGAGCGACACAGTGGTGGAGATCCAGGGCGCCGGCGCCGGCGGAACCGTTCTGAAATGCGCCCGGGTGCGCGACGGCTTAAGCCGGATCACGGAAATCAGCGCCGAGGTTGCGGCGGAATCCGCCATCGTCGATCTGAACCGCACCGTCGGCGCGCCGATGCGCGTTGTCGTCAAGGCGTCAGACGGCAGCTTTTCGGCCATTGGCGGCACCTGTGTCGCGGCCAGCTATCTGGGCACCAGCCATGGCGCTGCGGCCTATGCTTTGGAGATCCGGCCCTGGCTGTGGTTTTTGACCCGCACGCGGGAGACGCGAATTTTCCAGAACAAGTCGGCGCTGGATATCATCAAGGAAATCATCGGCGATTACGGCCATTCCGGCAACATCACCGACAAAACCACCCACAGCTTTTCCAGCCGGATCTACTGTGTCCAGTACCGCGAAACCGATTTCGATTTTGTCTCGCGGCTGATGGAGCAGGAGGGGATTTATTACTTCTTCGACCATAGCGACACGACCGAAAAGCTGGTGCTGTGCGATGGCTCCGGCGCCCATGCCGCGATCCCCGGCCATGCCAAAGTTGAGTTCAACGAGCCCGAGGATGACGCGCTCAACTGGCAGGACGATCACATCCGCTCCTGGCAATTGGGGACGCGGATCACCACGGGTCAGGTGACGCTGGACGGCTATGGGTTCGAAGCGCCGCGCGCCGATATCAGCGCGGTCAACCAGATCAAAAAGGGCAGTTGGACCCACAACGATCGCGAACACTACGACTGGCCCGGCCGCTACACCGACAGCGGGGTGGGCACCCATTTCGCGCGGGTTCGGATGGAATCGCTCGCCATCCGCCATCAGGTTTGGAGCGGGCTGGGCAATGTCCGCGGCATCGCAACCGGGGCGACCTTCACCCTGTCCGGTTTTGCGCGGGAGGCGGAGAACCAAGAATACCTGGTTACGGGCTGCACGCACTACCTTCTCAACGAACAGGGGTACAAATCGGACGAGGATTTGGAGGCGTTTCAGCCCGACCTCCTCTACCCCAATGTCGAAAATCCCGAGGCATATATCTGCGAGATCGAGGCGGTGCCGAAATCCGAACCGTTCCGCGCGCCGCAGATCACGCCCTGGCCCACCGTCTCGGGCGTCCACACGGCCCTGGTCGTCGGCAAGTCGGGCGAGGAAATCTGGACCGACAAATACGGCCGCGTCCGGGTGCAATTCCACTGGGACCGCGACGGCAAAAAAGACGATACCGCAGCCTGCTGGGTGCGCGTCGCGACGCCTTGGTCAGGCAAGAACTGGGGCATGATCCACGTCCCGCGGATCGGTCAGGAAGTGGTCGTCGATTTCGAAGAAGGCGATCCCGACCGCCCGCTGATCACCGGCATGTTGTGGAACGCCGACAACATGCCGCCCTATCCCCTGCCGGCGAACCAGACCATGCAGGGGATCAAGACAAACAAATCCAAGGGCGGCGGCGGTTTCAACGAACTGGTCTTCGAAGACAAAGCCGCCGCGGAATACGTTCGCCTGCAGTCCGAGCGCGATTATACCGAGATCATCAAGAACAACGCCGAAATCACCATCGGTATGGAGCATAAAGACAAGGGCAACCTGACCCAGACCGTCTACAACGATTTCACCGAGACGATCAAAGTCGGCGATCACAAATCGACCATCGAAAAGGGCGATGAGACGATCGACATCAAGACCGGCAGCCAGAAAATCACGATCAAGAAGGACCAGACCGAAACGATCAGCGGCAAAAGCACGCGCACTGTGACCGGTGACGTGAAGGAGACCTATAAGGCCAAGCTGACCCAAGACATCACCGGCAACGTGACCCAGACCGTGAAACAGGGGAACTATTCCCAAGAGATCAAAATGGGGAACTTTAGCCACAAGGTCGGCATGGGCTCCGTCAAGCAGGAGGTCAAGATGGGCTCGGTCAGCCGGAAGGTGACAATGGGCTCGATCAAGGACACCATCTCGCTTGGCAACGTGACGACGAAGGCCAGCCTCGGCAAGATAACGCAGCAGGCGATGCAGGCGATTGAGCTTAAGGTCGGTTCCAACAGCCTTAAAATCGATATGACCGGCGTGACCATCAAGGGCGCGATGGTGAAGGTCGAAGGCACCGCAATGGTGGATGTCAAGGCCCCGATTGTTCAAATCAAAGGCGACGGGATGTTGAAGGCCGAGGCGCCGATGGTGCAAATCGAAGGCAAGGCGCTGGGCATGTTCAAGGCGCCGCTGACCATGGTCGACGGCTCCGCCTTGGCGATGGTCAAGGGCGGTATCGCGATGGTCAACTAAGGGGTGCTATGAGCCGGTTTGAAGGACTGACCAAAATCGCCGGCGGGCCCTGGTCCCGGATCCTGGCGGTGGGCAACGCCAAGATCGAGACCAAGCTGGATCTCGCCGCCAGCGCCGATGTCATCGCGGCGCTTGAGGCGTTGGACGCGGCTTATGCGCATACCGATATCCTGCGCCTGCTTTCCTGCGCGCTGCCAGAGCGGGAGGCCGTCTGGTGGGCCTGCCTTGCCGGGCGCGATTTGGTCGATGCGGAGGCCGGCCCGCCCCCTGCGACGCTGACCAGCGCCGAGGATTGGGTGTTCAAAGCCAATGACGAAACCCGCAAAAAAGCACGGGAGGCGTTCGACCAGGCCGAACCCGACGATCCGACCACGTTTTGTGCGGGCGCTGTGTCGATGATCGACGGCAAGCTTGGGCCAGGGGATCTGGCGCAGTACGACGGCCCGGCGGGGGGGTGGAACACGATGGTGTTCGGCATGGTCGTCTTCTCGCTTAGCGCCGCGCCAGAGGAATTTGCGCAAAGAATTCAAGTGTTGATCGAACGCGCGCTCGACATCGCGCGGGGCGGCAATGGCGCCATCGATCCCGACAGCGTCGAGCCGCGGATGCCCCCGCCAGAAGACCCGCCCGAAGAAGACGATGACGATGATGACGATGATGACGACGACGATGAATTCGAGGATGATGGAGGCGACGCGGACAACGCCGCCAAACAGGGTGGAGAGAAGGAGCCGGACACATGACAATGCCCCATGCCCAAATCACCAACCCACAGGTCTGTCCCATGGTCACCGGCGTCGTGCCGCATGTCGGCGGGATCATCGCGCCGCCCGGCGCAGTGACGGCGCTCATCGGAAAGCAGCCCTGTGCGCAGGAGACGGGCCTTACCATCTGTGTCGGGCCGCCGGGGGTCATCGCTATGGGCTCTTTCAAAACGCTGACCGGTAAGATGCCGGCGGCGCGGCTTGGCAGTCTGACCGCGCATGGCGGCACGGGCGTGATGGGCTGTCCTTTGGTGCTGGTGGGGTAGGGCGGGATGCCACTGACATT
>CALCPC010000204.1 GCA_937900975.1 uncultured Paracoccaceae bacterium | reverse complement strand
AGCGTATCGCCGTAAAGCCGGATGAGCTGGCGCAAGAAATTCGCCGGCAGCATCGTCTGGCCCTTCGCCTCTTCTTCAAAGATGATTTGGGTCAGAACCGCACGGGTGATGTCATCGCCGGACTTTGCGTCGCGCACGATGAAATCTTCCCCCTCCCGAACCATCTGGGCGAGGTCCTCAAGCGTCACATAGCTTGATTTCCGCGTGTTATAGAGCCGGCGGTTGGCATATTTCTTGACAACGACCTGGCCGGTTTCATCGTCCCTTGCCTTCGCCATGGAACTCGTTCCCTCGATCTGGTTGGATGCAGTATCGCTGCCCGTCTGTGGCGGTGCAATATCATTTTGCTGCGGGGGGCCGGTGTTGACCGGGAACCCGGGCTTTTTCGGGGAGGCCCGCGTGACAGAGCGAAGCGAGGGGCAAGGCGAACCTCCGCGTCCTTTGGATCCCAAAACCTATCTCGACCTGTGGGAAGAGAGCTTGCGCCTGCGGTTCACGCGCGGGCCGCTTTGGCCCGGTCCGTCGCGCACGCCAGAGCGATGAGGGATCGGCGCGGTCAGCCTGCCCCCCTGGCCTTTCACCTTGGCGCAGCGCTCGGCGCCTATCACGCCGCACTTGCGGCGGCGCCGGCGGTGGGGCGGCCAGAGTTTCCCTGGCATGACGATATCGCCCCGCCCATCGGTGGGCCGCCGGACCTGATCGCGCTGGCCGCCGAAATCGCCGCGCGTTTGGTTCGGCTGGAGGCGGGTCTGTCCCGCTGGCGCGCGGCGCCGCCCGCCCCGCCCCGCCGCGAACGCCCGGTGCTGTGGCAGGCGGGCGCTGTCAGGCTTCTTGACTATCGGCGCGGCGATCAGGCCAGCTTGCGCCCGGTTCTGGTCGTGCCGTCGCTGATCAACCGGGCCACCATTCTGGATCTGCATCCAAGCGTCAGTTTTCTCGGCCAACTGGCGGAGGCGGGGCTTGCCCCCGTCCTGCTGGATTGGGGCAGCCCCAGCCGGGCCGAGGCGGCTTTCGACCTGGATCGCTATGTGTCCGCGCGGCTTTTGCCGGCGGCGGCATTTTTGCAAGGTGTGACGGGCCAGGCGCCGGCCCTTCTTGGCTATTGCATGGGGGGATCGCTTGCCGCAGCCTATGCGGCGGCGATGCCTGGCACGCCGCGCCTTGTGACCATCGGCGCACCGTGGAGCTTTGCCAGCGATCGCGGCATGGCCGGTGCCTTACGCCAAGCTGTCCGCGCCCAAGGCACCGCGAATGTTGAGCGGATGCTGGACGCGTTGGCAACGGTGTTCGGGACGGTCCCGGGTCAGGTCTTTCAACAGCTTTTTGCCCTGCTCGACCCGCTTCAAGTCGCCCGAAAATTCCCGGGCTTCGCAGATATCGACCCGCAGGACGCCGGCGGCACCGTTATTGTGGCGTTGGAGGATTGGTTGGCGGATCCGGTGCCGATGGCGGGTCCGGCCGCCATCGACCTCTTGATCCGCTGGCAAGTCGAAGACCGGCTCGCCAGCGGCCGTTGGGCCTGCCTTGGGCGGACCGTGCGGGCCGCAGATATCGCTTGCCCGACGCTTGTCGTCAGCGGCGCCCGCGATGCCATCGCCGGGGTCGAGACGGCAGAGGCGCTGCGCCGCGCAATCCCGCGCGCACAATCGCTGCTTACCCCTTTTGGCCATGTCGGGATGATCGTTTCGCGCGGGGCGCATAGCGGGGTTGTCCGGCCCGTGGTGGATTTCCTTGCGGCGGTCGACTAGGCTCCAGCCGCAACACAGACAGATGGGGGAGCCCAATGACCGATATCGTGATCGCATCGGCTGCAAGAACGCCGGTGGGCAGCTTTAACGGGGCCTTTGCGACGGTGGCCGCCCATGACCTTGGCGCGACCGTGATCCGCGCTCTGCTGGAGCGGTCGGGGGTTGAGGCGGAAGCCGTATCCGAGACCATCCTCGGCCAGGTTCTGACTGCCGGACAGGGGCAAAACCCTGCGCGCCAGGCGCATCTGAACGCGGGCCTGCCGAAAGAGGCCGCCGCCTGGGGCATCAACCAGGTGTGCGGCTCTGGCCTGCGGGCCGTGGCGCTTGGCGCGCAGCACATTCTTCTGGGCGATGCCGAGATCGTTGTCGCGGGGGGTCAGGAATCTATGTCGCTTAGCCCGCACGCCGCCCATCTGCGCGCCGGGCAGAAGATGGGCGACATGAAATTCACCGACACGATGATCAAGGACGGTCTTTGGGACGCGTTCAACGACTACCACATGGGGACCACCGCCGAGAACGTGGCGGAGAAATGGCAGATCACCCGCGACGACCAAGACGCCTTTGCCGTGGCGCGCCAGCACAAAGCCGAGGCCGCGCAAAAAGCCGGGCGGTTTGCCGAAGAGCTCACCGCCGTGACCGTCAAACATCGCAAAAAAGAGATCATCGTCGATCAGGATGAGTACATTCGCCACGGTGCGACGTTGGAAAGCGTCCAAAAGCTGCGGCCCGCTTTTGCCAAGGACGGTACGGTAACGGCTGGCAATGCCTCTGGCCTGAACGACGGCGCGGCGGGGGTGTTGCTGATGTCGGCCGACACGGCCTCTAGCCGCGGTTTGACGCCGATTGCGCGGATCGCGTCTTATGCGACTGCGGGGCTCGACCCCTCCATCATGGGTGTCGGCCCGATTTACGCCAGTAAAAAGGCGCTTGAAAAGGCCGGCTGGGGCGTCGACGACCTCGATCTGATCGAAGCGAATGAGGCGTTCGCGGAGCAAGCCTGCGCCGTCAACAAAGAGATGGGCTGGGACGCCGACAAAGTGAACGTTAACGGCGGCGCCATCGCGATCGGCCATCCGATCGGCGCTTCGGGCGCGCGGGTGTTGAACACGTTGCTTTTCGAGATGCAGCGCCGCGATGCGAAAAAGGGTCTTGCCACGCTTTGCATTGGCGGTGGCATGGGCGTGGCGCTGTGCGTCGAACGCCCCTGATCCAAGCACAATCACACAAAAAAGGCCGGCGCCCCGCGCCGGCCTTTTTTGTGAAACCGGCCGCGCTTAAAACCAGTCGCGGCCCGTCAGGCTGCGCGAGGCCAGGTTCAGCGCGTCGCGAAACGCCTCTGCCCGGGCGGAATGCCCGCGACGGATCGCATCCTGAACGTCATAGGCAGTGGGTTGGTTGTGAGCCTTGCGTGTCATTGCTTAAGCCTTTCTTAATGAATGGGGCGCGTTTGCCCGGGGCCGATACCTCATATATGCAGGGTCTCTGGCAGCTGACAAACGAGTCCTTCTCGACATTCGCTTCAAAAAAACTTAAGTGTTGGTTGGAGGAGCCGGATGCCAGAAACTCGACCGCCCCTGACCGCGCTGCGCGCCTTTGAGGCTGCGGCGCGGCATATGAGCTTTCAAGACGCCGCTGAGGAGCTTGGCGTCACCCCCGCGGCGTTGAGCTATCAGATCAAGAACTTGGAGGCGCATCTTGGCGCGCCCCTGTTTTATCGCCGCAATCGGGCCGTGTCCCTAACCGAGGCCGGCCGCGCGCTTGCGCCTGCGATGACCAGCGGTTTCGACACGCTCCACCGCGGCTGGCGCGCCGTCCAGCGTCTTCAGGACAGCACCACGCTGGTGGTTACGGCGGGCCCTGCGTTTACGGCGAAATGGTTGGCGCCGAGGCTATACAAGTTTGCCGAACGCCACCCGGAGATTGAGCTGCGCTTTGCGGCAACGCTGAAAATCATGGACTTTGACCGCGACGCCGTCGATGTTGCCATCCGCTTTGGCACCGGGACCGATGACGGCTTTTTCTCAGAGCCTGTGTACGCCGGCTGGATCAGCCCGATGATGCGGCCCGAAATCGCGGCGCGGGTCGCAACGCCGGGCGATCTTCTGAACGAAACGTTGATCCATGACGACAGTCTGACCTTTCTGCCCAGAAGTCCGGATTGGGACGTGTGGCTGCGCCAGGCCGGCGTGGCACTGCCGGATGCGCCGTTGCGCGGGCCGCGGTTCAGCCAGGCCGATCATGCCATCGACCTCGCGCTTGAGGGGGTGGGCGTCGTGATGGGCCGCAGCTCCATCGCGCTGAACCTTTTGCGGGCGGGGACGTTGATCGCACCCTTTCCGCTGGCCCTGACCGTCGACGCGATGTATCGGCTGGTCTGCCCGCACGGGCAAGAAACGCGGCCCGCGGTGGCGGCGTTCCGGGATTGGATC
The DNA here is from genome assembly GCA_937900975.1 of uncultured Paracoccaceae bacterium. Lineage (GTDB taxonomy): Bacteria > Pseudomonadota > Alphaproteobacteria > Rhodobacterales > Rhodobacteraceae > Algicella. Next base: position 605 of record CALCPC010000204.1, on the reverse strand, counting down.
CACGCCGAAATGGCGCCGGATCTGGCGTGTCATAAGGGGCGACAGCTTGTCCATATCGGCTGAAAATGAATTGCGCGTGGGGGTTTTGAAAACCGGGGCCCTGATCCCGGCGGTCGCGGCGGCGCAAGCCCAAGGCGGATGAGGTTAAGGCCGACGACACGAAGGCCGATGAGGGAAACGCGGACGCTTCGGAAGAGACTGCCGCCGAAGAGGCCGCACCGGTGGAAGAAGCAGCACCCGTCGAAACGGCGGGCGAGGGCGCGGACGCCTGGCTGATCACAGGATCGAAGCACGGCGGCTACGATCCGCTGCCTTGGATCGCGCCGCTGTGCGAATTTGTCCGCCAAACGGTCGCCGCGCGGGTGCCGCTGATGGGGTTCTGTTTCGGCCACCAACTGATGGCAGAGGCGTTGGGCGGTCGGGCCGAGAAATCCGCCGCCGGCTGGCAGCTTGGCGCGAAGACCTATACCGCGACGACGACGATGCCGGATTGGGCCGCGCCCTTGGCCGACGCCTGGCGTTTGCTGGCCGTCCACCAGGACCAGGTGACAGCGGTGCCGCCGGGGGCCACAGTGCTTGCCCAAAGCCCCGGCTGTCGCGGCGCG
>CALCPC010000203.1 GCA_937900975.1 uncultured Paracoccaceae bacterium | reverse complement strand
AACGCCGTCGAGGTGGAGCGCGCCGCCAAGCTCTGCCCGAAGCCCCGCGATCAGTGCGGCGCCAAGCGCGTCGCCCGAAGGCTCCCCCGCGATGATGAAAACCCGGGTCACGCGGGGTCACCGATCAGGAAAAGCCCCCGGCGGTCCGCCTCGGCCACAGTTTCGGCCCGGTTGAGCAGAAGGGCCCCGCGCGCGGTGAGCGCAACACCGGCCAGACCGGCGGCATCGACCGCCCGGATGGTGTCGGGACCGATCGCGGGCAGATCGACCCGCCGATCCTGACCGGGCTTTGGACATTTTACCAAGACACCCCGCGCACCGTCGGGATCGGGGCGCAGGGGCCCGGCGGTCTTTGCAACGAAGCGCAGCATCGCATCCGTGCCCTGGACCGTTTCAACGCCAAGGCAAAGACCCTGGGCGACCACGGCCCCCTGCCCCACGTCAAGCGGCCCGAGCGCTGCAAGGATCTGGCGCGCCCGCTGGATATCGGCGGCATCCGCCCTGCTGGGCGCCGTGCGCGTTAAGATGCCAGCCGGCATCCGCCCCTCTTCAAGCAACGTCTCTGGCGGGACAATGGCCAGCCCTTCGCCCTCAAAAACCGCGGCAATCACGCTGAGGCCCGCATCGTCACCCTGGCGCAGCGCGCTGAGCACCCGTGGCGCAATCGCCAAGGCTTTCAAATCAAAGCGTTGGGGCGACAGCGTTGGGCGCCGCATCGCGCCGGCAAACGTCACCTCCCGCACGCCCAGCCGGCGGAGCGTCGCGAAAAGCGCGCCGGGCTGCTCGAACACCGCATCAATGCGCGGATGATCCCCCCGCCAGGGAAGCGAGACGCCATCGAATTGAACGATGTGATAGGCGCGCGCCCGACGCTGGCAGGCTTCGGCCAGAAGCCGGGGCAAATCGCCAGATCCCGCGACGATGGCTATTGGCGGCGCGGGATCTGCCATCGCTGCGGTCACAGCGGAAGGGTAAAGCGCTTGGCCCCGTCAGCACGGACAAAGCGAACAATCTCGCCGATTAGGGCGTTGTTGGGATACCGCTCGGACGCGCGGTCGACCCGCTCTTGAAACAGAACAGAACCGTCTTCAAGGATCTCAGAAAAGGCCGCGCGAAGCTCATGCACCTCTTCCCGCTCCGCCCCCCGGCGGCGCAGACCGGTCAGGTTGAGCCCGGCAAGATGCGCCCGCTCTCCCGTCGTTGTGCCAAAGGGGATGACATCGCCGACCACGCCCGACATGCCGCCGATCATCGCCCCCCGCCCAATGCGACAGAACTGTTGGATTCCGGACAGACCCCCAATGACCACTTGATCGTCGACCCGCACATGCCCGGCGAGTGCGACGGAGTTGGCCAGAACGACGCCCGAACCGCCCTGACAGTCATGCCCCACATGCACGCTCATCATAAAGAGGTTGCCATCGCCGACACGGGTCTCGCCCCCACCGCCCGCCGTGCCGGGGTTCATGGTGACATATTCGCGAATTGTATTGCGCTCTCCGATCACAAGCCGCGTTCGCTCGCCCGCGAATTTCAGATCCTGCGGCTCATGCCCGAGGGAGGCAAAGGGGAAGATCCGCGTGCCTGAACCGATGGTGGTAAAGCCCGTGACGACCACATGGCTATGAAGCGTGACGTCGCCGGCCAGCACAACCTCCGGCCCGACGACGCACCATGGGCCGATTGACCAGCCGGGGCCGATCTCGGCCCCAGGCTAGACACCCGCCGTCGGATGGATGTGGCTCATCCCGCGGCCCCATCGCCTTCGGGAAGCTGGATCATGGCCGCGAACTCCGCCTCCGCCGCGACCTCTCCCTCTACCTTGGCGACACCGGCGAATTTCCACACCTTGCCGCGATTGCGGCGCACTTCGACATGAAGTTCCAGGACATCGCCCGGCTCAACGATGCGACGAAACTTGGTGTTGTCGATCGACATGAAGTAAACCAGCAGCTCCTTGTTGCGCATCTTTAACCAATGCACCACCGCGACAGAGGCCGTTTGCGCCATCGCTTCGATCATGGCAACGCCCGGCATCACCGGTTTTGCCGGGAAATGGCCCTGGAAAAAGGGCTCATTCATCGTCACGTTCTTGATGCCTATCGCGCTGGTTCTGTCCTTGATGTTGATGACACGGTCCAGGAACAGAAACGGATAGCGGTGCGGGATCTTCTCCAGCACGACATCGATGGTAAAAAGGTCGAGAAAGGAGACGC
>CALCPC010000202.1 GCA_937900975.1 uncultured Paracoccaceae bacterium | reverse complement strand
TTGCGACCACCGCGGGATCCACACCCGCCGGCGCAAAAAGCCCGCCCCAAAGGTAAAGTTCGTTCAAAGGCGCCGCGATGCCCACCTCTGCCGCTGTGGGCGTGTCGGGAAAATTCTCCAACCGTTCGGCGTTAAAGGCCACCAGCGGGCGGAAATCGCCGCGGTTCATCAAAAGCTCTGTATCGCCGAAAAACTGGATCGTGCCGGCGGTCAGCGCTTGGACCGCGGGGCCAGAACCCTGGAACGGCAGATGGATCATATCGTCGATGATGCCAAGCCCCGCAAAGGCCGATACCATGGTCAAATGCGTGATCGCGCCCGGCCCGGAAGAGCCATAGACCAGTTCGCCCGGGTTTTCCTTGGCAAAGGCCACGACGTCCTCAATGGTCTGGAACGGGCTGTCATTGGCCACGAAAAGCAGCGTCGGCGACGCGGCGATGGAACAGATCGGCGTCCAACTGTCGACACCGTAAGGCACATCGCGCACCTGCGGCTGGATCGTCGAGACAGTAATCGAGAAATAGCCAAGCTGATAGCCATCGGGCCGCTGCCCTTGCAATGCCGACGCCGCAACGGTGCCAGAGCCGCCGGCCATGTTGGACACAAACACATTGCCACCGACCGCCTCGGCGAAATGCGGGGCCAGGCCGCGCAACAAAAGGTCGGTGCCGCCGCCGGCGTTAAAGGGCGCGATCAGGTTGATCGGACGTTCTGGAAAGTCGGCCGCCGTGGCAGCGGATGCTGCAAAAATCGCGGTCGAGGCCAGAATGGCCAGCTTTGTCAGTTTCATGATGTCCTCCCGGTATGGTCTTGTCGTGCAGCCATTGACATCGTTGTCATCAAGATTGGTAACGTTGTCAACAGCGCTGTTATCGTTGTCAATCGCGCCACTGCGGCATACGCTCACCCCATGACCGGGGATGCGAAGATGCAAAACGGCAAGCTGCCAGAGCGTGCGACGCTTCGCGATGTCGCACGGCTTGCCGGCGTGTCTGAGATCTCTGTCTCACGCGTGATGCGCCGGGCGCCGCATATCTCGGATGCGCTGCGCGAAAAGGTGGTCGTGGCCGCCAACACGCTGGGCTACACGCCGAACCGGGTCGCGGGCGCCCTGAAAACCGCCACCAGCAACCTGGTCGCCGTCGTGCTGCCCTCGATGAGCAACGAGGTCTTTCCCGAGGTGCTGGACGGGATCGAATCCGTTCTTTCCGGTCACGGCCTCTGCCCGGTGCTTGGCATCACCCAATACGACAGCGGGCGAGAGCTTGAGGTCGTGCGAGAGCTTTTATCCTGGTCCCCGGTCGGGATCATCCTAACAGGGCTGGATCAAGATGCCGCGATCCGTCGTATCCTGCTGCACCAAAACATCCCCATCGTCCAGATCATGGACGTCGAAGGCACGCCCCTGCACGCAGCCGTTGGGATCGCCCATGGCCAGGCGGCACGCGACGCGGCCGAGCTGCTGATCGAACGCGGCTATCGCAAGCCCGCCTATATCGGCGCCTGGGCCGAACGCCCCAGCCGCTCTCGCATCCGCCGCCAGGCGTTTGAGGCCCGCCTGGCCGAGCGGGGACATCCGCTGGTCACCGCCCAAATCTCGGCCAAAAAATCCTCCGTCCAAACTGGCGCTGAGGTTACGCAAGCGCTGCTGGCAACGCACCCGGCGGTCGACGCGATCTTTTATGCCAATGACGACCTCGCCATCGGTGGCATGTTTCACTGTATGAAAAGCGGCCTGGCGATCCCCGGCGATGTCGGGCTGCTGGGGTTTAACGGCATCAGCTTCGGACAGGCGGCCCCGATTCAGTTGGCCACCATCCAAACCCCCCGCTTTGAAATGGGAAAACGCGCCGCCAGTCTGCTGATCGAGAAAAACGCCGCAAAAGGCTTAATCGTAGATCTCGGCTACCGAATTTCTGTCGGGTCGAGCCTTTAGAGCGTGTCACGACCTCCCTGGACCGAGCTGCGATTTCTATCTCGGTTCGGTCCAATAACCATACCGGTGAAGGTGGCCAGCATGGCGGGCGAGCCCTTACTCTGCCGGTCTGCGTAAACGCGTCGTTTCGGCCAAGCGATCCGGCGCCAGCGGCCGCTTTCGCGGCCTTGGCGGCGCGCGTTCTGCAAGAGACAGATCGGGCGCGACGACAGGTAAAACCACAGCGCTGTGCGTTCGCCAGCGTGTGCCATGGACGCTGGGCGGACGGGCAGCCGAGGGCCCACACCCGGCGGGGCTGTTGGAGCTGTCCTGGGTCGGCAGGCACCGGAGCTGAGGACGGTTTGTTCGGAACCGCTTCTCCTTCACCGTATTCTGGTGCTCTGGGGCGCCCGCCCCTGCAACAGATGAAGGCTCGGGCAGAGAAGGCACGAAACCGGTCAGCCGTTAACGGGGACCCCTCGTGCGACCAAGCCCCGTGTCGAGAACGCCTTTTGCGCCCAGACACGCGGCCCAGTCGGGCCCCGCCGCGGGCCTTGGCGACGCTTAGGCCGCCGCCGTGTCCGATTTCGCGGCGCCCGCAGCGGGCGTCGGTTCGGCATCGATGGTCACGTCCTCGGCGGTTTGCGTGGCGCCGGCGCTGGTTTCGCCAAGCGTGCCGATAATCAGGGGAAGCATCGCGGTCGTGCCGTCGCTGTGCCCCGTCTCGGGCGGGCGGGTCCAGACCAGGCTGTCGAAGGCACCGCAATTGCCGCAGACGGGCACCCATGTGCCCTGGACGTCATTACAGACCGAACACACCCAGGCCTCCCCCCGCGGCGCGCTCAACGCTTTGGCCAGCCAGCCGCGCACCACCTCGTCCGAGGCGCCCTGACCCTTTTCAATCGCCGCCATGATGGTGAGCGAGCGGGTCGTCGGCGCGGTTTCAATCAGGTCGCCGAGCGCCCGGCGCGCACCGGGAAAATCCTCTGCCGCCAGCGCCAGTTCGGCGGAAACAAGCCGCGTTTCGGTGTGATCGGGCTGGATCGCGAGGATTGGGGCAAAGCGGCTCTGCCGCTCTGCTGGGGTTTCGGTTGGCGCGATGGCGGCAAAAGCCGCGGCCAGGTCGGGGTGGGGCGCGACCGTCCATGCCGCTTTCACGATCTTCGCCGCTTGGCGGGCTTCGCCCGCTTCGGCATGCAGCCGGCCGGCCATCGCCGCGGCGGGGATAAGATCGGGGACCAGACGGTTTGCGAGGTAAGCGCTGTCGCGCGCGCGGGCGGTGTTGCCCTCGGCCTCCGCCGCCATAGCCTCGGCCAGGGCCAGGATGGCCTCCCGCCGCTTGCCGACATCGCGGGGCAGCGCGTTGTTGCGCACCTTTTGGGACAGGGTTGCGCGCGCCCCGGCCCAGTCGGCCTTCTTGGACTGAAGCTCGAACAGCGTGTCGAGGCCCTTGTTGTTCTTGGGGTGAATGGCCACGGCCTTTTCGGCAAGCTTCAGCGCCGTGTCGGTGTTCCCCGCCTCCAATTGTTGCCGCAGCAGGCCCTGGATGCCCAGAAAGCGGCTTTTGTCGTCGCCCAGCATATCCTTGTAGACGGCGGCCGCTTTCTCACTGCTTCCGGCGGCTTCGGCGGCTTGGGCCAGGACCAGACGCGTCAGTTCGGGGCGGTTTAGCTTTGCATTGGCCCGCTGCGCCTTCAGCAGCGCCATGCGGCTGTCGCCCGCGGCCAGCGCCATCACCGCCTTGCCAAGCGCGTCATAGCCCGCACGCTCCCGCCCGCGGTCGAAAAAGCGGGTGATCGCGTCGCGGTCGTTGGTGAAAAGATAGCGCAGAATGGCGACGATCAGCCCTGCGATCTTCAAAAGGATTAGCACGACGACCATCACGACAAGGGCGGCCAGAAGAAAGCCCAGCGGTTGCAGTGTGATCTCGCGCCCGGCGAATGCCAGCGTGACCTCCCCCGGTGTTTCGAGGATCAGTTCCGTGCCGTAAACAAGCCCGGCTGCGACAGCGATGAAGACGAGGATCTTGAGGAGGGACCAAAGCATAACGGGCCTTTCGGGATCAATTCGTGGCGAGCGCGGCGTCGCGGAAGGTCGCCAGCGCGTCTGCAGCGCCAAGCCGCGCCTCGGCGGCCGTCATCCAGCCGGCCAAAGCCTCGGCGGCGGGACCGTCGAGCGCCGAGGCCTCTGCGACAGCAGCGCCAAGGTCGCCCGTGCGCAGCGCATCTTCGGCACGGCTTAACACGGCATCGACGCTGTCGCCCTCTTGCGGGGTCAGCGAGCGGGTCGCAACTTGAGAGCCGACGAACGCGCCCAGACGGTCGATGACACTGCCGTCACCGGTAGCCTGGATGTCCGCCCG
>CALCPC010000201.1 GCA_937900975.1 uncultured Paracoccaceae bacterium | reverse complement strand
GCCCTACAGCGCGCCGTGGCCGCCGTCTTCAAGCCGTTGGTCTGGGCCAATTTTCGCGCGCTGGAGACGCTGCTGAAGCTTCAGCTGGGGCTGAAAAAGCACGGGATGGTGCCAAAGGAGCCGATCGAGAAAGATGTCTCTTGCTCGGTCCCGATTGTGACGCCGGGCCTTTTTGAGGCGCTGAACGCCGGCCGCATCCAGCCTGTCGAGGGCACCATCGCGCGCTATGACGCCAAGACCGTTGCGATGTCGGGGGGAGAAACGGTTGAGGCCGATCTGACGATCCTTGCGGTTGGTTGGACCCTCGGCGTGCCTTATCTGCCGCAACGCTATCGGGAGAAGTTGGTGGATGCGGACGGGCAATACAGAACCTACCGTTTGGCGGTGAACCCCGCGCTTCCGGATATGGGTTTTGTCGGCTTCAACTCCTCCTTCTGCACCGTTCTGACAGCAGAGGTCATCGCCAATTGGCTGGTGCGCTATGCCGATGGCTGCTTGGCCGATCAGCCGACCGAGGCGGAGATGAACGCCAATATCGAGATGATGCTCGCGTGGAGACGGGAGGAACGCCCGGCGGCGCAGATCTATGGCGGGCTGTGCGCCGCGCCGTTTCACTTTAAGCATCTTGATGAGTTGCTGGCCGATATGGGCGCAAAAAAGCGAAAGCGCGACAACCCGTTGGCAGAGCAATTCAGCTATCCCAATCACAGCGCCTATGGTGCGTTCCTGGCCTCTTGCCCGCAATACCAGGCGGGATAGCCGGCGCAGGGTCCGGCAACGCCGTGGTGAAGAGCCGCTTAACAACGCGCTGCGGACCGACTACCACTAACCTGACGCCGCGGACGCTGTGCCGCCTGATCGGAACACCAAAAACACTGTCGGCGCACCGGCACAAACAGGGAAACGGAGCCAAATTATGCCAGAACTTGACGGCGGCATCACCAAAGAGGGTGGCGGGGCGAAGCTGAACATCCTCGGCCAGACCTACTATGTCAAAGCGTGGTGTGAGAGCAGCTTTGCCTTTGAGACCAATTCAGAGCCTGGACAACACGTGCCGGTTCACGTCCACCCGACACAAGATGAGTTCATCCTGGTGCAAGAGGGGGAGCTTGACCTGAAGCTTGACGGTGTTTGGAGCAAGGCAAAAGCCGGCGACCTTGTGCGTATGCCCAAAGGCGTTCCGCATGGCTATTTCAACAAGTCCGACAAACCGTGCAAAGCGTTGTTTTGGGTGTCGCCCGCGGGCAAGTTGAAGGAGCTTTTCGACGTGCTCCACGACATGACAGATGTTGAGGCGGTGATCAAAGCCTCGGCCGAACACGATGTCGACTTCCTGCCGCCCGAAGCCAACGCCTAGCGTCGCGGCGCGGGCGTTTTCCCACCGGCCGGGGCGTCTTGCCCCGCCGGCACGCAAGAGGACAGAATGACAGAAGAACCCGGATGGCACCCGTCATTGCGCTACCCCGATCCGGCGGTGATCTCACTCGATCCACGGTTTGACGCGCTTAAGCTGCCGCTCGCGGGGGTGGAGCGTCTTTATACCGGGTGCCGTTGGTGCGAAGGGCCGGTTTGGTTCGGGGACGGGCGCTATCTGCTCTGGAGCGATATCCCGAACAACCGGATCATGCGCTGGGACGAAACGACGGGAAAGGCGGCGCCGTTTCGCCAGCCCTCCAACTTTTCCAATGGTCAGACGCGCGACCGGCAAGGCCGGTTGATCACGTGCGAGCATGGCGGACGGCGGGTGACGCGGACCGAGTATGACGGGACCATCTCGGTTTTGATCGACAGCTATGACGGCGCGCCGCTCAACTCGCCCAACGATGTGGTGGTCAAATCGGATGGATCGATCTGGTTTACCGATCCGCCGTTTGGCATCTCGGGAAACTATGAAGGGCATAAGGCCACGCCGGCGCTTGGGCAGAATGTCTATCGGCTCGACCCCGAGACGGGGGCTGCCAGCATTGTCGCCGATAGGATATTGGGGCCCAATGGGTTGGCGTTCTCACCCGATGAAAGCAAGCTTTACATCGTTGAATCGCGGGGCCAGCCGACGCGCAAGATCCTGGAATTCGATGTCGCCGCGGACGGTCGGACCCTCGGCGATCAGCGCATTCTTATCGACGCCGGGCCCGGGACCCCGGACGGATTTCGTGTCGATGTTGAAGGCAATCTTTGGTGCGGATGGGGCATGGGGACCGCGGAGCTTGACGGCGTTATGATCTTTGCGCCCGACGGGGCGCCGATCGGTCGGATCGCCTTGCCAGAGCGCTGTGCGAACCTGTGTTTCGGCGGCCGCGCGAACAGCCGGCTTTTCATGGCTGCCAGCCACTCGGTCTATGCGCTTTATGTCAACGTGGCGGGCGTGGCGGGCGGCTAGGCGCCCCGGCGCCCCGGCGCCCGGCTAGGCGAGCAGGCCCGCAATGGTTTCGGCCAGGTCTTGCGCTTCTACCACCGCGCCATGGCACGGGACCACCATGCTTGGCGCCCCGGAGGCCAGTTTCGCGTTGACCCAGGCCCGATAGGTGGCCCGGTCCTGAATGCCAAACTTTGGAAATGTGCCCAAAAGCCCAAGCTCTGCGCCAACATGGCCAAGGGGGCCAGTCGGGCCTCGGAAGGCATCGCAGACGACCCAAATCGGGCCCGCGCTGGCGTTGCATTCCAGCCAAACCTCCCCTGTTTTCAGCCCTTCGGGCTCTGACACCCCGAACCCTTCGGACAAAAGCGGCTGCAAATCGGGGTCGCAAAAGGACAGACCGGTTTGCTTTTCCAGGCGCGGCCGCGCCCGCGCCGAACACATCAGCTGTGCACCCGGGAAGGCGGCCCGATACTCCACCAACGCCTTGTTGTGATAATGGTTGGGGGCAAACAGAACGGACACATCCCCCAAGGCCGCAAGACTGTCGCGTGCCGCGTCGCCCAAGCCCGCAACCGGGCTGTAAAGGCACAGGCTTCCATCGCAAAGCCGCAAAGCCGTGCAGCGCAGGTCGCCGCTTTGCGCGGACCAAAGGGCGGTTTGATGCGGCACCGACATGAACGCCGACAGTGCCTTTTTGGGCCCGCGCGCGCTCATCCCGCCACGCCCTTGATAAGCTGCAGAAAACGTCTGACCGCCCGGCGCAGCGTTTCGGCATCGCTGGTGCAGCGCGACAGGGTCCACAGCCCCGTGGTGAAAACGACCATGACCTCAGCAAGGCTCGACCGCGTATCCTCTGCCAGGCTTGGGGCCACCCGTTGTAGCACGCCTGAAAACCCAGCTTTCAAGCGCGCGTTGTGCTGCGCAACCTTCGCGGCGACTTCGGCATCGCTGGGGGCAACTTCTGTCGCTGCATTGGCGACAAAACATCCTGGCCCCGGCAAACCGGCGGCCTCCCCCTGCGCGATCTGGGTCTCAAAATAGGCTGCAACCTCCGCCAGATCGGCGCCGGGCGCCTCAACCCGCGCGAAGGCCGGCGTGACGACGGTTTGCTGGTAGCGCTCAAAACACGCTAGAAACAGCGCTTTCTTGCCGCCGAACGTGGCGTAGATGCCGTGGCGACTGACGCCCGTCGCCCGCACCAGATCGTCCATCGATGCCGCATGAAAGCCGTGCACCCAAAAATGCAGCAAAGCCCGGTCGGCAAGCGTGTCGGCGGTAAAGGACGTGGCGCGTGGCATGGCTTTTCTGTAGCAGAACAAACATTCTGCTACAAGCCCCTAGGCGAGGCCAGGGCGCAAGCGGGTGTCGGGGCCCGGAACCGTCCGCGCCTCACCCCCGAAAACAGTCGGGCGCCGACCCGCGCCCGAACACCGCAACAACCGCGCTTTCGGATCCAGCGGACAGAAAATTTGTCCAGAGCAATTTCCGTTCGCCTTGGATCAGAAATCGCGGCCAGGAGATCAGCATGCCTCTGATCTTGAACGCGTTTTCTGATGAAGGCTGACCTGCTTT
>CALCPC010000200.1 GCA_937900975.1 uncultured Paracoccaceae bacterium | reverse complement strand
ACGGTTACGGCACCGGTCGCCCCGGTCGCGACGTAGAGAAAGTCCCGCCGCTGTTCGTTCGGTCCGTCATCATTCGGCATACGCACGTCTCCTCGCACAGTTCTAGCGCCGCCACCCCGTTGCGTAACGGCGCGCTGCCTTTTCCATCGGGCTATCTAGGGCGAACACCCTAGGTGGTCCACCGGTCTTTGCGCCGCACCTTTAGCGTGACAATCAAAAAGGCTAGGTTAAATATGGTTCGCCTTGCAGCATTCCAACCCGACATTGCCGCCAACCTGGGCGCGATGATCCGTATTGCGGTCTGTTTCGGCGTGCCGCTGGACGTGATTGCGCCCTGCGGCTTTCCATTTTCGGTGAAAGCTGTGCGGCGAAGCGCGATGGATTATGCCGACCGGGCCGAGATCCACCACCATGCGGGGTGGGAGGCTTTTCGCGCCGCTTTGCCGGGGCGCATGATCTTGGCCACGACCGCGGCGGCGGTTCCCTATTGGGATCACCGGTTCGAGGTGGGCGATACACTTGTCATGGGGCGAGAGAGCGCGGGCGTGCCGGCCGAGGTTCATGCCGCGGCAGACAGGCGTGTCCTTGTCCCGATGCCGGGTGCGGGGCGCTCGCTGAACGTGGCCGTCACGGCCGGCATCCTGCTGGCCGAAGCGCAGCGTCAGCGCCTAACGGTTTTGCCCACGGATCAGTCGGATAAACTGCCCTGAGATCAACGCGGCAACGGCCCCCGAAAAACCGCTGAGTGAGATCGTTCCGATCAGCGCGGTCAGCGGGTTGCCTAGGAAAATCGGCGCGCTCGACGATACGAAAAACCAGCTTGAGACAGCAGCGATGATGCCGATCATGATCACAAGGGTTGGGATGGTGCTTCGAAAGATCGAGGCACCGGCGGCTGCAGCGGCCACACCGCCGCTGATCGCGCTGACAATCACAAGCATATTCGTTACCCGCATACGACGGATTTCACTAAGGCCGGAAATCCCGACCCAACTGAGGCAACGATGCCGTAAATTCATGGCCACGTAAACGCAGAGGTTACACTTTTAGGCCAGATCGCCACAATTTTTGAGCATTCGCGATGGTTGAGGGCCTGTCTCCGGCCACACCCTTACCTCGAAGTCAGCCTGAAAAGCCGTCATTCCGGCGCGCCGGATCCTCCGCCGCCGGCGAAAAGGCCCGTGGCGAATCACCAGGTTTGGCGGGGTGTGGCCCTGTTTGGGCAGAATGCGGTCGGCCTCGCGTCAGCTTTGCAGCGCGTCGGCGGCGGCCTGATGCGCGGCCATCAATGCCGACAGATCCAGCCCCGGAATGGCGCCATCGACCACAACAGGGCGCCCGGCGACATAGACCCGGTCGGCCTGATGTGCGCCGCATAAGACCAGCGCGGCAAGCGGGTCGCCATGGCCCGAGAACCGCAGCGTATCGAGGCGGAAAAGCGCAAGATCCGCCTCGCGCCCGACGGCGATGGCACCGATATCCGATCGGCCAAGGCACGCAGCCCCGCCAGCCGTCGCCCACCGCAGCGCGTCGAGATGGCTGACCCTTGGACCGCGGCGCAGCCGCGCGAGAAGGAAGGCTTGCCGCACCTCCTCCATCAAGTTTGAGCTGTCCTGGCTGGCCGAGCCGTCAACAGCAATGCCCACGGGCGCGCCGGCATCCTCAAGCTCGACCGTTGGGCAAATGCCCGAGGACAAGAGCAGGTTCGATGTCGGGCAATGCGCGATGCCCACACCCGCCGCGCCGAGGCGGGCGATCTCCTCTGGGGTGAAATGGATCCCATGCGCCAGCCAGGTGTTCGGGCCAAGCCAGCCGCATGCCTCCAAATGATCGACCGGCCGGCACCCGAAGGCGTCGCGGCAAAAGGCTGTCTCATCCTCGGTTTCCGCAAGATGCGTGTGCAACCGCACTTGGCGTTCGCCGGCCAGCGCCGCGATGTCGCGCATCAAAGCCGGCGTCACCGAAAAGGGAGAACAGGGGGCAAGCGCGATCCGCTGCATCGCCCCCGGGGCCGGATCGTGCCACCGGTCGATCAGCCGGGCGCAATCGGCCAGGATGGTGTCGTGATCCTGCACGACAGAGCGGGGCGGCAGGCCGCCATCGTCGACGCTCAGGTTCATGGATCCCCGGGTCAGGTGCACCCGCAGCCCAAACTCAGCCGCCACGGCCATCTGGATGTCGACGGCGTCGTCAAGGCCCGGCGGATAGATATAGTGGTGGTCGACAGCCGTGGTGCAGCCCGACAGCAAAAGCTCTGCCATCGCCAGGGTGCTGGCCAGCCCATGCGCATCGGGCGTCAACCCGGCCCAGATCGGGTAAAGCGCGGTCAACCAATCGAACAGCGATTTGTCGAGCGCGGCCGGGCACGCGCGGGTCAGGGTTTGGTAAAAATGGTGGTGCGTGTTCACAAGCCCAGGCAGCACCACGTGATCGCTTGCATCGAAGACCGTATCGACGGCGCCCGTCGGTTCTGCGCCAAACGGCAAAACCTCAGCGATGCGTGTGTTTTCGATGACAAGGCCGGCCTCCGCCGACGTTGCGAAAATTGCTTTGGGGGCTTTGATCCAGGTACGCATGGCCTGCCTATGGTTGTGGCTGGGCCAGTTTGGCTTTCCTTGAGGGTGTCGCAAGAAGATTCGGATGGGCGGGCAAGGGTGGCTATTCTCTCAAAATCGACGCTTCATGGTTTTCAGTCCGGGATTTGCGGACTAAAGCAGGGCAAGTCACGATGTGTGGAAACGAAGAATGCGAATCTGCTTTGTTGCCTTAGAGCTGCTTGGACCTTTCCAGGGCGGCGGGATCGCAACAGCGCTGGCCGGTCAAGCGGAGCATCACGCCCGCGATCACGACGTCACGGTTCTGTACGTCAATTCCAACCTGACGGCCAAAGACGTTCCGGAATGGGAGGCGTTCTACGCCCGCCGCGGCATCCGCTTTGTTTTGGCCGACCTGACCAACTATTACGATCTGGACGTGAAGATCCAAAACCGCTCGTTCGCGGTGAAGGAGTATCTCGACACGTGGGACGAAAGCTTCGACGTCCTGTTTTTCCACGATTACCGGGGTCTTGGCTACTACACCGCCTTGGCGCGCCAGATGGGGTTGGGGTTCGCGGGCACGCGGATCGGGACGGTGATCCACGGACCCTCGGCCTGGGCGCGGTCGCTGAATGTATCGCGCGACGACGAGGCGGCGCTGACGCTCTACGATATTGAGCGCAAGCAAGTCGCCTATTCCGATTTCGTCATCGCCCCCAGCAATGACATCTTGGACTGGTGCCGGGCGCAGGGCTGGACCCTTCCCGCCGACACGCGCGTCATCTCGAATCTGCTGCCGTTCCGTGTCGACAGCCATAGCGGGTTGGAGCGGGGGGAGCGTGCGACCGTCGATGAAGTATGTTTCTATGGCCGCCTGGAGACGCGGAAGGGCTTTTTCACGTTTCTTGAGGCGATCAACTATCTCCACAAGAACCGGCTGGCGCTGCCGCGCAAGGTGACGTTTCTCGGCAGCTTTTGCCTGAACGGATATCGCAACGCGGCAAGCGCCGTGCTGGAGGCCGCGGCGGGGTGGGAGTGTGAGTTCGAGCTTCTGAACAGCCTCGGCCACGAGGAGGCAATCGCCACCTTGGTGAAGCGGCGCCCGCTGACCGTGATCCCATCCCGGGACGAAAGTTTCGGGCTGACGGCTTATGAATGTTTGGCGTTTGGCATCCCCTGCCTGATGGCCGATCGCGGCGCCTTGCGGACCCTGGCCGCCGAGCCGGAGCGGTCGGATTTGTTGGTTGAGCCTGTGGCCAGCACCTTGGCGCTTCGGATCCGGGATTGCCTGGAAACCGGGGCCGTGATCGGTGCCATCGATCCCGTGCATTTGGATGCCGAGGAAGTGTGGGACAGGCTGCTGGCCGATCTGGGCACGCCCGCGCCGCCGCCGGACCCGACACGGGCCGTGATCTCACTCGATCCCAACAGCAAACCGGCCCCGGCGCCGGAGGTGCCGCTTGTGTCGGTGGTGCTGGTGCACCATGAGCGGCTGGAAATGCTCGACATCGCGTTGGAGAGCTTGCGCCGTCAGACCTGGGCGCCGTTGGAGATCCTGGTGGTCGACGATGGCAGCGCGCCGCACACCCTGGCCAAGCTGACCGCCCTGATCGAGGCCAAGGGCGACGACCGGATCACGCTGCTGTCGCAGGATATCCGCTATGTCGGGGCCGCGCGCAACCTGGGTGCCGCGCAGGCCAAGGGCGATTACCTTCTGTTCATGGACGACGACAACGTCGCCCTGCCATACGAGGTGGAGACATTCGTTTGCACCGCCCTGGCGACGGGCGCAGATGTCTTGAACACGGTTTCGCGCATTTTCCGCTATGTCGGGGCCGAGCGGAGCCCCTATGAGATTTACCTGCCAACCGGACCGTCGCTGCCGCTGGCCTTTGTCGGCAACACGTTTGGCGATGCCAACGCGCTGATCCGGCGCGACGTGTTCGAGGCGCTTGGCGGCTTTGACGAGGATTACGGTGTGGGGTGCGAGGATTACGCGCTGTTCAACCGTGCCTTTTTGGCCGGAAAGCGGATGCAGCTTGTGCCCGAGGTGCTGTTTGACTACCGCGCCGAGGCCGACAGCATGACCCGCACGCTGAAGCCGTCGAATTATCTAATCAACCAGATGCACGGCGCGGCGCCGCTGTTTCAAAGCGATGCGCAGGTCTCGATGACCGATCTGCGTCCCCTGCTGCGCTTTGCCTTTTACAAAGCAACGGCCGAGGAATTTAAGTTTTGGCGCAGCGAAAGCAGCAAGACCCGGCGCCATCCAGAGTTGGAGGACACGCTGGCGCGCTTTCAAAAGGCGCCCAACGGGCCGGGCGCGGTGGAGGCTGTCGCGGGGATGTTGGCCGCGGACGGCCATCTGACCGCGGCGCTTCAGCTTTTGGAGCGTAACAAGGTGGAGGCCAAGGGCGACGTGCTGGCCAAGCTGCAGGAGCTTGACAGCCGCCGTTTGGCCCGCGCCGCCGCGGCAGGTGTGCAGCGCAACCTGAGCGTCAACCCGGCGTTCGAGTTCTGGACCCTGGGCACGCGGTGCGAGGGGGTTTCGGCCAACCAATACGTGGCCAATGAATGGCTTGTGCCAGGCTCGAAACATCGCCCCGGGGTCATCGTGTCCCAACGCCACGATGTCGCGCTGATGAAAACCTCTCAACTGGGCATCGACACGTATCTCCGCGCGCAAATCAACGAGGCGGACCCCGAGGGGTACATGTTCCTGGCGCAGCGGAATTTTGAGATCGGGGCCCTTTTGCAACGCGAGATGGCGTTGTCGCTGCTGGTGCGCGCGTCGTGGGAGGGGGATCTGCCGATCTTCCTGCGCATCATCGAAAAGCTGGGCACCGACCGGATCCAGGACCTTAAGCCGATTGGTGGACCGCCGCGCGTCACGCGCGACTGGCGGCGTGTGCGGATGGAGTTCGACTTGCGCGCCTTCGATCCGGCCTCTTTGCCGGGCTCGGCGTTCTTTAGCGTCATGATCCCGCTGCCGATCCGCTTTGTGAATTTTGTCGACATCACCGATGTGGTCCTGGTGCCCGCCGGCGATGCCGTCGACGTCGCGCCCTATATCAGCCCGGCTGAGTTCCAGCGTGCGGCGCATCGCTGCTTTACCGTGGGGCATGGCGCAAAGGCCACGCCGCTTGAGCAAGCGCGGCTTCGCCTCAGCCTGACCCCAGCGCAGGCGGAGCGGGTGTCGAAATCGTCAAGACTGCAGATCATTGGCCCCTGCGTTATTCTAGGCGACGATGGTATTGCCCGGCGGGTCGAAGTCCGCTCCGCGGTTTGTGAGGGGGCGAACGCCGGCGGCGCAATCCTGATCCTGACGCTGGATGCGCCGACCGTGGCCGGGGTGGTTCTCCGCGATCTGATTGCGGTCACCAACTACGTCGAAGGGTAGAGTTTCATCGTGCACACAACCGGCCTATACTCTTGGGAACCGCGGGCCGGGTGCACGGTCTAAAGGAAGATCACGTGAGCACCGAGAAATCACCGACATCGCCAGAGCAGACCCCTGATGCGCGCGCCTCGTTTCGCCCGCTGGTGGTGCTTGGCGACGGGTTGAAGGCGCCGCCGCCCGCGCTGTCGTCGCTCCAATTCCTGTCGTTGAGCGATTGGCTGGCGGCGCTGGTCCGGCCGGTGACCGATGGGCAGCCGCCCCGGGCGCTTTACACCGGACCGACGCTGATCGGATTGGTGCTGACAGAGGGCGATAAGGCCGCATTGGCGGCAAACGCGCCGGCCGCGGCCCTTGTCGCCGCGCTGGAAGCACCGGTAAAGCTTTGCCCCCCCGACATCGCGCCCGCCGCGCTGTCGGATCTTTGCGTGGGTCTGCTCGCCCAAATTGCCGACCGCTACCGCAAATCGGCGGCAGAGGAACGCGCGGCGACCGCCGCTTTGCGCAACCAACACCGCGATATGCAGGCGCAATTCAGCCATGCGGAGGAGTTCGTCTATCACGCGCTTGCCCCGCGTTATATCCGGACGGAGGAGTTTGCGCCCGCCGACGGTGTTTTGGCCTTGGACGAGGCGGGGGGCGCGCTGATCCAGCGGCTGCCGTTCTCCACACGCTCGATGGCCGCGGTCGACCTGTTCATCCGGGTTGTGCCCGAAACCCCGGGGACATTGACCGTGACCATCGCCCGGGATGTCGGGCCCGACATCTCAGAGCCGATGACGCTGGCGCTGGAGGGGGTCACCCCCGGCTGGGTGCGGTTTATGCTGCCCAGCGTCCTGGCCGGTGAGCAAGAGGACGCGCTGGCCAGGGTGGCCTATCGGGGGCAGGGCGCGGTCTCACTGGCGCTTGGCCACCCTTCGCCGGTCGAGGAGTATCGCCTGGTTCAGAATGGGGCGGTGGTCTCGGACGCGCCGCTGGCGCTGCGTGGGTATCGGGGGCTGCCCGGGGCGCCCTTGCCGCTGGCGCATATGCCCCGCCACACGCCGCCCGCCGACGGCACCAGCCGCATGGTGTCGGCCGGCGATCTGCGGCCGGTGCGCAAGCTGCCCGTCATCCATCGGTGGGAGACTTTGGGCGGCTATGCCGATTTCACCATTGTGGAGCACTGGACGGGGGAGAACGCGATCCTGGTGCATCCCAGCATTCATGGTCCGGTGGTGGCGATTATTCGCAACATCGCGGCCAGCGCGCTGCGCCAAATCCGTGCGTCGATCAATGTGGGCCATATGGACAGCGACGCCATCGCCTTTGCCGTCGGCGCGGCACCTGCGGGACGGGTGCATCGACTTAACCAGTCGCTGCGTTGGCTTGGCGATTGGACCAGTTTGGTCGCGGGGGAATTCGGCACCGCCTTCGCCGCCCCGCCCCGCCCGATCAAGGGCCGGTTCGACCTG
>CALCPC010000199.1 GCA_937900975.1 uncultured Paracoccaceae bacterium | reverse complement strand
GGCCGTTGACCTCGATGCCCTTCGCCGCAAGCTCTGCCCGCACCTCCGTCACGGGACGGCCGCGATTGTTGGGGCCGTCGCCAGAGATATCGACCACCCGGCGGGTGCCGTCAAAGCGGTTGCCCTCAATCCACGCCGCTGCCGTTTCCATCGCGCCGGAAATCGAGGTGCCGCGCAGCCCCCCGATGGGCGCCGCGCGCAGCTGCGCGGCGGCCGCGTGTGCATCCCCCGGCCCCGACATCACCGTCCAATCGACCAGCACCCGTGTGTTGCCGGGCCCGCCCCATTCGAAATACATGCGCGCGCTCCGCCCCAGCCGCCCCATCCCGAAGGCCGAGGTTACGGCCGGATGCTCCAACGCTTTGGCATAGCCTTCCCGCTGAAGGCTAAGCTCATCAAAATCCATAGAGCGCGACACATCGACGGCCAGCACCAGTTCCAGGTCGACGGCCATCCGGTCCTGCCCCAGAAGAGGGGTTGCGAGCGTCAGCAGACCTGCGAGTATCCCAGCGGTTCGCAGCATTCCTGCACCTCCCATGTCATACCCGAGGCTAAGATGAGCGACAGTTTTTTCCAACCGGTATCGGGCTTCGACCTGCCGCGCTTTGCCGGTGTGCCGAGTTTCATGCGGCTGCCCTGCCTGATGCCTGAGCATCCGCGCTATGGGGAGGTGGAGATCGGCCTTGTGGGCGTGCCTTGGGATGCCGGCACGACCAACCGTCCGGGCCCCCGCCATGGACCGCGGCAGTTGCGCGATTACTCGACGATGATCCGGGCGCTGAACCCCGCGACCGGGGCCGCGCCCTTTACAACCGCGCATTGCGCCGATCTTGGCGATGTGGGGCCGAACCCCGCCGATCTCGACGACAGTTTGGCGCGGATCACCCGGTTCTATCGGGATCTGAAGGGCGCGGGCATCGTGCCTTTGACGGCTGGGGGCGATCATCTGGTCTCACTGCCCGTGCTGCGCGGGTTGGCCGCCGACGCGCCGCTTGGGATGATCCATTTCGATTCCCATACCGATCTTTTCGACAGCTATTTCGGCGGCTATCGCTACACCCACGGCACCCCGTTTCGCCGCGCGATCGAGGAGGGTTTGCTGGACCCCAAACGGGTCATCCAGATCGGGATCCGCGGCACGGCCTATGATGGCGAGGATATGGCATGGGGGCGCGCGCAAGGTGTGACCATCATCCCGGTCGAGGCGCTGTTTCAGCGCGGGATCGACGATGTGATGGCCGAGGCGCGCAGCAGCGTTGGCGACCGCCCGACCTATTGCAGTTTTGACATCGATTTTGTCGATCCCGCCTACGCCCCCGGCACAGGCACACCCGAGATCGGGGGGCCGACCTCGTTTCAAGCGCAGCAGGCGATCCGGGGCATGGCGGGCGTCGATCTGGTGGCGGCCGATCTGGTTGAGGTGTCGCCCCCCTTCGACCCTGCGGGCGGCACCGCGTGGCTTGGCGTGTCGCTGATGTTCGAGCTTTTGTGCCTTTTGGCGGACTCAGTCGCGCGGCGGCGGGTGGCCGCGGTCTGAACCGCCATTGCCGCGGCTGGTTCGCGCGGCGTGGCCTTTGCGGCTGTCGGGGGGATGACGGTGCGGGCCGACGCGCCCGGTCATCGCTTGGCGCGGCCAAGCCCGGGGCGGATGCGGCGCGGGCGCAACGCCGCGCGGGACCGCTTGGCACAGGGCGCCGCGCCCCCGGCCTTGGCCGGGGCGCGTCAGGGTGCGGCCAGCGGCAACACTCACAGCGGTTATGGCAGGACGTCCAGCGTCAAAGGCTGAGCCGGGCGGGCAAGGCGGTAGCGCGTGACCCAATCCAGCCGCTCCTCCGCCCGGGTGATCGCGACATAGGCCAACCGTTTCCAAAGCGGTAGCCCCGCCTCCTGCCGGCCAGAGCGGGCGGCGGCATAAAGATCGGGGGCGAAGACCTGCACCCGCTTCCATTGAGAGCCTTGGGCCTTGTGGATCGTACAGGCGGCGCCATGGACAAAGGCCGCACCCATCCGCGCGGCGGACGGAATAAACGGCTCCTCCTGATCTGGTGCCTCGATCTTGATGATCGCGGCGGCGCTGACGCGCGGATCCTCCGCCCCCATGACATGGAGCCGCGCAAACCCGTCGCGGTTGCCAGCCCCAAGATAGACCACCTGCGCCCCTTTAATCAGGCCGCGCGCCTCCAGATCGATCCGTTTCTTGCGATGGCGCAGCGGCAGTTCGATCCCGTCGCAGATCAAGGGCTCACCCGGCAGCAGCGCGTCGCCCGGCGCCTCATAAGCCGAGCGGAAGGCGTGGATCAGCCGGATGCGCGTCGCGTTTCGCCACACCAGAACCGGCGCCCGGGCCATCTCGGCCGCTTCCACACGCTCTGCGATGCGCACGCGCTCATCCTCGGCCGCTGCGGCGGCGAGGCGCGCCTCGAACGCGGCGAAATCCAGATCCGGGTCGCCCAGCGCGTGCGCAAGATCGACAATCGGGTTGCCGGCTGCCTGCCGGTGGACGCGCGACAGGGTGAATTTGGCCCGCTCGGGCAGCGCGTCGAAACTCATCGCCCCGGATTGGTTGACCGGGGCAAGCTGCGCCGGATCGCCGAACAGCACAAGCGTCGAGAAGATCTCGCGCAGATCCTCAAGCTGGCGGTCGTCCAGCATCGAAGCCTCATCGACAAACCCGATGTCCAGCGGATCCTCCCGCCGTTTCCAACCGGTGATGAAATCGGAGCCGCGCAGTCCCGCCGCCGCCAGCGCACCGGGGATCGATTTTTGCGTGGCAAAGAACGCCTTGGCGCGGTCCAGCGCGGTGTCGGCAAGCCCGTCGATCTCGGGCCGCTCCCCCTCCCCCTGCAGCCAGGCGGCGATCTTTTCGTAATCGGGGTCATAGACGGGGGTGTAGAGGATGCGGTGGACGGTCGTCGCCGCAACGCCCCGGCCGCGCAGGACGCTGGCGGCCTTGTTGGTCGGGGCAAGGACGGCCAGCGTGCGGCGATCCTTGCGCCGCCGCCCTTCCCAATCGGCGGAAATCACCTCGACGCCCGCGCGGTCAAGCGCGGCCACCATCTCGGCCAAAAGCAGCGTCTTGCCTGACCCCGCCTTGCCAAGCACGGCCAGCGCTGCGGCCTCCTCCCGCTCGGCCAGCGGGGTCAGCGTCGCGGCGTCCAGGTTGACGCCGCCCTTGGCCACCAGCGCGTTGACCCCGTGCCAGGCGCCGTTTTGGTCATCGGAAAGAACCGGATCCATGGCGCCTTCTAGCGGGGTTCGGGCGGGATGGGAAACGCCGATGGGCGTTATCGATGCGAGAACGCCCGACCTGCGCGCGGCCGCCCGAATTGTCCGTGTTTTTTGTCCCCGTACCCTGGCGTTAGGCAGCCAGCGCCTTCTGCTCGGGCGCCGGCGCGGTGAAGGAAGCGTCGAACCAAATGTCGGCCAGCGCCTCATCCAGGCCCGCGTTGCGGGCGATCCGGCTGCGGATCTCGGGCGAAAAGGCCCAAAGGCCGCCGCAGATCCGGTCCCGTCCAGTGCCGCGCGCGCCAAGCACATCCGGCGACCAGCCAAGCGCCTTGTAAATGCGCGTCATCCGCAGATCGAAAACACCGACCGAGGCGATCAGGCCAAAACGCAGCCCCAGCTCATGCCCCGCCAGCATCACACCGCCCGCGATCCGCTTGCCGTCCTTGGCATGGCGGGGCGAGATGCAGAACCGCGTCGTCTCCCAAATCAGGGGGCTGGTGATGTCGACGCTGTCGGTCAGATCCTCAAAATGGTCGCGGATCATCGTCCGTTCGGTCGTCGGCATCACCCGCATGGAGCCCGCATGCTCTCCCGCGTTGTCCTCCCAAATCACATAGAGCGCGCCAGCGTGATCGTATTGATCGCGCTCAAACCCGTTTTTGTCGACCGACACGTCCCATTTCAGGCGGTCGTGGAACTGATCCGCGCGGTCGCGGAACATCGATGCGGCCAGTTTCGGCTGGTTGGCGAGTTGGTCGGCGTATAGAAACTTGATCATTTTTGGGCTCCCTCGTCTGCGTGACGGGGGGAGCTTTGCGAAGATCATGGTTAACAAAGTCCGAGCGGGCGGCCGTTAAAAAACCCGGCAACGCCCTGAAACTACGGCAGAATCAGCCCGCTAGAGACGGCTTTGGCGACCGCATGGACGGTGTTCATCGCCCCCAGTTTGTGGCGCGCGGTATCGACATAGACGCGGAACGTATGCTCGGAAATCTTCAGCCTGTCCGCGGCCTCGGCGCGCGATTTTCCCGCCGCCAGCATCGCCAGCGCATCCCGCTCCCGCGGCGATAAGGGTTTGGCGAGAATAGTGTTTTCGCCGTCCATCAACTGTGCAACCCGATCATGGATGTAATGGGCAGACAACAAGACATCGCGGCACTTTTCGTCAATGAATTTGTCCCAAGCCGCGTCGCTTTCGAACCCTGTGACCGAGAACATCGCGAATTGGCCGCCGACACCGCGCACGGGGATGCTAAGCCCCTGCTTGCCGATCCCGCCATCGATCGCCTCTGTAAGGATCTGACGGGCTTTTTTCGGGCCCCAGTCCAAAGTCTTCCAGTCCAGCGGGTGGAATCGTCGGATCGCCTCGTTGACCACCGGATCATGACGGTAAAATTCCTCCGCCTTATAGTGGTCGACCCAGTCGGAGGAGTAGGTGAAGGCGCCATATTCGCGCCCCGTTCCCCCAACAACGTGATAAACGGCGTGCTCGACCCCGAGACTGTCACGTAAGCCGGCGATGAGGGTCTGAACGCCCTCCAGCGACGTCTCCTCCCACAGGCTCTCCCTCAGATCTTCCATCGGCGTCAGCTCTTGCACTCAAGACGTCTAGCGTTGTCGAGGCTGCACTCAGCTCCCGCGCTGCTACAATCAGCGTGTCGTCAAGCTGCTCCGCCAATTCGAACATCATCCGATTTCGTGCGACTTGACGGATATCGGAAAGCACATCCAGCATCCAGTAGTCAGACATCCCAACCCTCCGGTCCAATGGTTAACAAAGCGTAAACGTGACCATGGGTTGTATACTATCAGACGCCCCCCCGAATTCTATTCCCCCAATATGGTGGGGGGTCAGGCGTTAAGGCGTTGATTTTCCTGGGTTTGACCTGAATCAAATGCCCGTATTTGTAGCGGCATTCGCATAAAATTCTCCTAAAAGGAGATTCGCCGGTATCGAACCAAGCTTTTTCAGAGCCGTCTAGCTCCCTTTGGGTCAAACCCCGCGGCCCGGCGCCGTTCTGCCGATTGAAAACAGACAAAGCGGGCATCCAGGCGCGCGGAGAGCGTGGCGGACGGGGGCCCATGTCCCCACGGCGCTAGGCCCGCTCGCGTGCGTCCTCAAGCGTTTTCAGGCCCGTCACCGGCGCGCCGACAAGGACCGACATGTTGCCGGGTTTGTGTTCGTTGCGCATCATTTTCATATGCGCGCTGGGGATGTCAGACCAGGGCAAAACCTCCGACATGCAGGGGTCGAGCC
>CALCPC010000198.1 GCA_937900975.1 uncultured Paracoccaceae bacterium | reverse complement strand
CGCCGAAACCCACTGCTCTCGCGCCCTGCCCCCCCATCGGGCGGCGGCCGGCAGCGGCCCGACCGCAGCGCCGCTGCGGGGAGCGGTCATGCCGACCAGCGGCCACAAAAGCGCGTCGCCTATCCGCCCGAAGGCGTCGGACATCACGCGGATGGCCAAAAGCGCGCCATCATCGGTCGAGAGGTCCACGTCATGGGCTGTGGCGGGTTTAAGACCCGTCGCGCGCAGCCTCAGAACCTCTCCGATCTCGGCTTCGGACAGGGTGTCGCCCGCATCGCCGACAAATGCCACCTGCCGCTGCGGCGCCCGCGCTCCAAGATCGTCACGCGGGATCGTGACATCGCAGACGGTCCCAGCGCTGCAGATGACATCCAGCACCACGTCCTGCTGCGTCAACACAAGACCCGTATCCCGGTCGACCAGCCGCAGCAGGAAACAACCGGCCTTAAGAACCGTCCGGACATCGACGTCCAGGGTGTAAGCACCCCTCCGATCGGTGGTCGACCGGCCAAGGCTTTGGCCCGTCCCGCCGTCCTGCGCGTCTACCAGCAGTCCGCCGAGTGGGATCTGGGTTTCGTCTTCGACAACGACCCCCGTGAGCTTAAGAACAATCATCCAGCGCCACCTGAAAACGGCTCACACGCGGTCCGGGGAAGCAGCGCAAAGCTGCCTCCGATATCGCGTGGGTCAAAAAAAGGTCTTACATATATCGTATCACGAATAAGAGATTCGGGTGAGCGATATTTGCACCGCCAGATCGAAGCCCGATCCTTTGCGCCATCCAACACAGCGCCACGGGGTCGCGCGGGCCAGCATGGACGGGCCCATCCTTTGGCGCACCCCGGGTCGGTCCGCAGTCTTGGCCCGACGCCTGCGGCCTTCCGCGATTTGGTTGGCAGGCGGCGTGACCCCGGCGGATCGCGCCGCCCTCAACGCCCACGGCCCATGGCGCCCCGGGGGTCTTCCGCCCGCGGAACCCACAGCGCATTGGCTGTCGCGTTTGGTGACATCCCTAAGACATCAAGCATTCCATAACGCTTTGAAACATCTTATGAAACGCTTTACCGTCAAGGCGTTCCACGCCTATCCGGTCGGAACGACGGCCGCCAAACCACGCATAAACGTTGGAAAAAAGGGACCAATGATTGGCAAATTGAGAGGCATGGCAATCTTTGCTGCCGTGATCGACCAAGGCTCTTTCCGCGCCGCGGCAAGCCATCTTGGCCTTTCCTCCTCCTGGGTTAGCGAGGCCGTCTCGGAGTTGGAGCGGGAGATCGGCGTCACGCTGCTCTACCGCTCAACCCGCAGCCTGTCGCCCACGCCTGAGGGCGCGCTTTTGTATGAGCAGGCCAGCATCATGCTGTCGGCGGCTGAAAAAGGGCTCGACGCGGTTATTCCCCAGTCCAACGACCCGGTCGGTCTGTTGCGCGCGTCGCTGCCTGCCTTTGTTGCCCAGACCCCGATGATGGACACAATCGGGGCGTTTTCCGCGACTTACCCCAATGTGACGCTCAACCTCGATTTCTCGGACCATCAGCGCGACTTGATCGGCGAAGGGTTCGATGTCGGCGTGCGGATTGGTGTTCTAAAAGACAGCGAACTTCTTAGCCGCAACCTTGGATACGTCAATCGGCTGTTGGTCGTGTCGAAAAAATATGCCGTGCACCGCAGCACCCCAAAACACCCCAGCGATTTGGAAAGCTGGGACTGGGTCCGATTTTCCGCGCGCAACGATCAGTTCAAACTTACCAAGGCGGACGGGCAAACCGTACGGATCAAGGGCCGGTCGAAAACGACCGTCAACTCTGCGGATGCCACGCATCAGCTTGTTCTGCGCGGTTTTGGGATCTCTCCCTTGCCCGAAAACATCGCCCGCACCGGGATTGAAACCGGGGATCTTTTGCATCTTCTGCCCGATTGGGCGTTGGAACCGCTGGGCCTTTACGCGGTTTGGCCCGCGCGCTCAGACCGGCAGAACTTGGCGCGGCTTCTGGTCAATTTCCTTGCCGATGGCACCGAAAATCGGCGCGGTGTGAAGGATCGTGTCTTTCCGCCCCACCCTTCGGAAAAACCGATTTGACCGTCCGGGATAACTCGATTTTTCTTTTCTACCGTCTCCCATAGCCTTCGCGCTCTAACGCGCTGAAATCCATCGACGCTTCGCGCTGCGCGGCGGTCGGGGGATGCGCGGGACAAGTGCGATGGAAACGGGCTGGGCATCGGGCGATGCGCCGGCCTGGACGAAGGGGCGAAAGAATGAGCGATCCAGGGTTTGATTATGTGATCATCGGTGGCGGCACGGCGGGGTTGGTTTTGGCCGGCCGGTTGTCCGAAGACCCGAAGACCCGCGTCGCGGTGCTGGAAGCTGGGCCGGAAAACACGTTCGAGACCGGCGAATACGCGAACGGCGCCGGCGGCATGTGGGGGCCCGCGACCAACTGGGGCTATATGTCGGCACCGCAACCCGCGCTCGACACCCGCCAGATCCTGCAAGCGCGCGGAAAGGTCGTCGGCGGCTGCGCGGCAATCAATGTCGGGTCTTGGTCGCGCGGCACGCGGGGCAATTACGAAAGCTGGCGCTTGCCAGGCTGGGATTGGGACACGATCCTGGCAACCTACAAAATGATCGAGGGCAGCCAGAAGGACAACGCAGAGTATCGCGGGACGGATGGGCCCATGCGGCTTGAGGACAGTCCCTGGGGATCGGCGATGACCGACGTGTTTCGCGATGCGGCCATCGAGCTTGGCATCGGCACGACCGCAGACCGAAACGGCGAAAACCCGATTGGCTTCGATTTGTGGGAGACGATTTTCCCCAACGGCCGCCGTTGGAACAGCGAACACGGCTACCTTCGCCCCGCCCGAAAGCGCGAAAATCTGACCGTGATAACCGAAGCGCATGTAACACGGATCAATTTCGAAGGGCGCCGCGCGGTCAGCGTGTCTTACACCAAGGATGGCGTGGGGCAAGAAATCGCCGCCGGGAAAGAGATCCTGCTCTGCGCCGGGGCGATTGGCAGCCCCCAGATCCTAATGCTCTCGGGCATCGGCCCGGCCGAGCATTTGCGCGAGCACGGGATCGCAGTGCTGGAAAACCTGCCCGCGGTCGGCCAGAACCTGGCCGATCATCTGCGCACGCAATTCGGTGCGCTGGCGCCGGCGGGGGGCGGGACGACAGTCTATGCCGATCCGTCCGATGCCGCCCAGCTGGAGGTCTGGCGCGCGACCGGATACGGCCCGCTTGCCGTGGCCGAGAACACAAGCTCAGCCTTCGTTAAAACGGATCCCAATCTGCCCGACCCGGATATCGAGTTTATGTATTGCATCAACCCACCCTCAGATTTGCGCGACGATCCCACGCGCGCGGGGTGGTACATCATGGTCGGGTTGGTGCAGCCGAAATCGAAGGGTTCGGTGCGGCTGGCCTCGGCGGATCCGATGGACAAGGCAATCTACGACCCCGGCTATCTGTCGGATGCCCGGGACATGAAAACCTATATCAAGGGTTTCCGCATCGCGCTTGCGCATGTGGGGACCAAGGCGCTTGCCGCGCATACGGACATGTCCACCCTGCAATTGGCCGTCGACGCCACGGATGCGGAGATCGAGACGCTGATCCGATCCTCGGCCGCGTCGATTTTCCACCCTGTCGGCACCGTGCGCATGGGCGTGGAGGGTGACGAGACGGCCGCGCTGGATCCCCTATGCCGGGTCAAGGGGCTGCAGGGTCTGCGGGTCGTCGATGCAGCGTCGGTGCCAGAGCTTGTGTCCGGCCACACCATGGCCCCCACCATCCTGGTGGCAGAGCGTATCGCAGAGGCCATCAAAACCGGCTAGCACCTCGGTCGCTCGGGCTGAGATACGCCCTTGGAAACCGCCCAAAATCACCGCTTGGTGGTTTTGGGCGGCGCTCCTCCGCGCGATCTGAGCGAAAATCTGCCCGGCCGGGCCAGACGGTCCAGGGTGCCCGATAGGCCCCAAAGACCAGCGACACGAGGGCCACCGCCCCCCAAACCGCAATCCTCAGCGCCAGGATAGCCGTTTTTGCACCCGAACCCCTCGCGGCAAGCGGCAATCGCAGTCGGGGCCGTCCTTTCAACACGCCCGGGGGTTGTCACAGCACTGGAAACCGCCGCCGCCATCGCGTATCAGGGATCACCAAGCCTGCGAAAACCCGCCGCCGGCCCCTTTGCCCAAAGCGCTTCGTGAACCCGCCGATGACCGTCAAACTCCGACTTGCCACGCCAACCGATGCCCCGGCCTGTGCCGCAATCGTCAACGATTGGATCGACGCGAAGGACTGGCTGCCGCGGCTGCATTCAAACGCGGCGATTGAGGAGATGATCCGCACAGCAATCCCAATGCGTGAGGTCTGGATCGCAGGGGATCCGGTCCAAGGATACCTGTCTTTCGACGTTGAAGCAGGTAAGATCATGGGCCTTTACACGCGTGTGCCCGGACGTGGCGTTGGCAAAGCTCTGGTCGATCATGTCAAAAACGGCCGCACCTCGGTGCTATTGTGGAGCCACGCGGCCAACACCAGGGCGCACGCGTTTTACCGGCGCGAAGGCTTTGTCGAAACGGGCCGCAACGAAAGCGGCGGTGATGGGATCCCCGAAATCCGGATGGAATGGCGCCGGTCGGACGGGGCCGGTTTGGCCACCGGCTGAACCACACAACGCCGGCCAAGATAGCGCCCATGCGTCACCCAGCACGCCCAAAGCATCGCAATCCCCGGCCACGCACATGCGGGCGGCCCGGTCGACGGCCGGGCGGGTGTTTCTTTAGCGGCCGGATACACGCCAAAACAGGTATTGTTGGCACCCTGGCGGAACCTGATACTTCACGTACATAAGGACCTGATTTCACTCGCATGTTCTGATCGCAACACAGTCTCTGTCAGCGAAATGCGCCCGCGTCCCGTTCCCAAAGTACCGTGCTGGCGGGCGGTATGCGCGCTTCGATGGCTTGCATCGCATCCACGATCAGATCTTCCCGCCAGCGGCGCCCGGCTATTTGGACGCCAATCGGGCTTGGGCCCTTGGCGGTTTCAGCGCAGTGCGTGGGCAGATTGCCCGCCGGCAGTCCCAAGAAACTCATCACAAAGGACCATTGCGCGCAGCCCAAGGCATCCTGCACGCCCTCGGCACCCTCGGCGTCCCGTCCAGGCGCGAAGAACGGTTGCACCATAAAGGGGCTCAAAACCAAGGGATAATCCTCTAGAAAAAGCGCCCATTGCCGCGCATAACCCGTTCGCTTTGCCAATATCGATAGGTATTCCACGCCTTCATAAGGCGGGAAGCGACGGTAATATGCGTTGAAGATCGCGTTGATCTCGGCCGAGCCATGGGCCCGGATATCGGGGCCAAGCAGGGTCTGGACCTCACTCAGAAGCGCCCTGTACCCGACCTCCCCAATTTCGCGGGGCAGCGGCGGGGCGGCCTCCTCGACCGCGTAGCCCGCGTCCGACAGGGCCGAGGCTGCGTTCTCCAAGGCGGTGGACACGTCGGGGTGCAGGCCAAAGCCGAAATCGTCGCGCGCCAGGGCAACGCGGATGGGCGATGCAAGCGGCGGACCGCGCCAGGGCATCGGAACGTGAAACGGGTCGCGGGGGTCCGGGGCGATCATGCTTGGCATCGAGAGGTGGAGGTCGCCCGCAGTCCGCGCGATCAGCCCCTGGACGGACATCAACTGCGCCAAAAGACCCCGCTCGGCCCTTTGGCTGGGATTGAAGGCGGGGACGCGACCCAAACCGGGCTTGACCGTCACCGCCCCATTGGCAGCGGCCGGAAACCGCAGCGACCCGCCAATGTCGTTGCCATGCGCAAGCGCCCCGATCCCGGACATGACGGCAACGCCAGCGCCACCGGACGACCCGCCGGCTGAAATATGCCGGCCCCAAGGGTTGTGCGTCCGGCCATAAAGCGGGTTGCTTGTGTCCGCGCGGAACGAAAACTCTGGCGTGTTGGTGCGACCGATCACAACCGCGCCGGCGGCCTTTAGGTTTCGCACGACCGGCGCGTCGTCTGGCGCGATGACATCTTTGAAGGCCGCAACACCGTTCGTGGTTGCATGCCCTTTTTGATCCACATTGATTTTGATCGTCACCGGAACACCGTGCAGCGGGCCCTTGGGCCCCGCCTTGGCATCCAGGGCGGCGGCGTCCGCGCGGGCCTCCTCTGCCAGGCTTTCGACCACAGCGTTCAGCGCGGGGTTCACATCCTCCATCCGCGCAAGGGCGGCTTCTGTAACCTCCCCCGCGGTGAGGGCGCCGCCCCGCGTTGCGGTGGTGATGTCGGTGGCCGTCCATTGCCAAAGGGGCAACTTGCGCGTCATGCCCAACGCGGGGGTGCGGGGATGCGGAGGGCTGGTGGCACTTTTGAAACGTCCTCCTTAAGGTCTCCACAGGCTCGCACACCGCTGCCCCCTCCGCCAAGCGGGACATCCGTTTTTCGCAGGGCGCCCGCGCCTTTCGCCTGCAAAAGCGTCAAAGCCGCGCGTGCTGTGGCCGGACCTCCGCCCATCTCGCCGGTCCTGGTGCGCCGCGCTTAGCGCCCGGGTCCTCTATCCGATGCTGAAGCCGGCGGGGCGACGCCCCGTTCCCGCAGCAACAGTGTCGCACCCCGCTAGCCCAGGAAAACGAAGCTCATTTTGTTGCCGTCAAGATCGCGGGCGTAGGCACCATAAAAATCGGGTCCGTAAAGGGGTCTTGGCCCGGGATCCCCCTCGTTCACACCACCCTGGGCAAGCGCGATCCGATGCACCGCATCGACCTCCGCCCTGCTGTCGCAAGCAAATCCAACCATACCGCCATTGCCGGGGGCAGCGCTTCCCTGATCGAAGGGCGTCGCGACCCACACACACCCGCCGCCCCGCAACGCATAGCAAAACGCGTGCGGCATGTGCTCAGCCACCAGGCTGCCCCCGATCGCGGGAAAAACCGCATCATAGAAACGGCGCGCCGCTGGGACATCGTTTGAGCCAAGCATGACGTAGTTAAGAGACATGCCGTAAATCCTCCCCCGGATGGTGCGCCCGTGCGCTTCCGGTCTATCCAAGCGCGGGGGCAAGGGCAATTTTCGACCCGGCAAATCCTGCGCGAGGTCGGCGCGGCGTCGTTGGCCCCAAAACGCTGCGGTCCAGCGGAGGGGCCGGACCGTTTGATGTGGGGCGCGCGCATCTGGCCCTAGGGGGCAACGGACGCCAAGTCCGTTCACTTCAGGCAAGAGGTGGATATCGCGGTGAGAAGGAGCCTGTCTTTCGCCGCACGCCCACACCAATGAACCAGAACGCCTGAGCGAGTGGGTCCCCTGTAGGGCAACCGACGCCGCGTCCCTAAAGCCCTGCAGATAGGATGCTCGTCCGCTGAGCCCGCGCTGGTCGGGTCCGCGAGCGCCCTGAATTTCCTTAGCGCACCCAAGCGTTGCACCGTTGGTGGGGTCTTTCCGGCGCGTTCGGCAAAGGTTTCACGTGATAGGTGCTAGGTGTCAGATTCTTGGGCCGGCGCGATCCTACTGGCCATCATCGGTCGCGGAACGGTCCAGGCTGGAAGGGCCGTACCCCCCCATGGCCTCACTGACCCATAGCGCCACGGCATCCAGCGTAGGTGAGGCGATTTGGTCGGAACGGTTGTCCTGCACCGCAGGCCAGGCCGTTGGCGGTTTCAAGCAGGGCGGGACCGGCGGCCCGCATATCCATCGCAGACCGGGCGCCATCAAATTGGCGGTCTATCCGAGCGGGCAAAAACCGCTCTGGCTGTTGTTCGGCCCGAAAATCGTACCCGAACACCAATGCGACTTGGCGCCTCACCGGCGAAAAACACGCCGTCGCCCAAGGGTCGACCCAACACCGCGCAAGCGCTGTGACGCCGCAGGCGTCAGCGGCTCCCCGGCTCAGTTGGACAGGCTGCCCTTAAAAAACGGGCGACGCACCAACGATCCGCGAATGCGCAGAGGGCGACATCCGCCGCCGCCTCGCCCGCGCGAGAGTGATCGACCAACGTGGAGCCCTGCGCGGCCGGTATCGACAAGCGGCAGCTCACGTGGGCCTTGCACCCACGCTGCACCTTGATCCTGGGGCAAACCGAAAGAACGACGTTCGGTTAAGGCCGGCATCTCTCACCCGCTGCGGCGTCCATCGCCCGCGATGGGCGCTTTGGAGGGATCGGAAAACGGCACCGCCAAAAACGCCTCTACCTGTGTGCGACAATCGTTTTTGCTCGGTTCATCAGGATAGACGATGGCATGCAGCCAGCAGCCGCGACTGAATTTCGATGCCCTCGACCGACCGGGGTCGCGCCCTTCGGCTCGGCGCCTGTCAATCAGCTTGGCGGCGATTTTCACGGGCGCAGCGATGCTTGGATCGCAGCTAAAAAGCACACCTTTGGACGAACCGGTGGGTGCAGTTCAGCGCGTCGGATCGAATCCCCGGCGCGTTCCGGGCATAACGCCAATCCACGCCGTTTAGAGCAATTTCCGTTCACACTGGATCAGAAATCGCTGTCTCAAGATCAGCATCGTGCTGATCTTGAACGCGTTTTCTGATGAAGACTGAGTCAATCTGAACGGAAAATGCTCTAGCCCGCCGGTCCGACGACAAGATGGCCCTGCCGGTTCAAGGAGAGTGTCGGATCAACTGAAGCCCAAAAAATTGCAGAACCGTTCGGCGACCGCGAATACCAACGCTCGCATCGTGTGTCTCATTTTGAGGATTCCCAACGTGTCTGATCTCTGAAGCACTGTGCCGAACCAAGATCGGAGGTTTGGCATGGGCGCCGCGGTTCAATTGCAGAGTGATTTCGATGGTCCGTCGTTGCGGGCGCTTTCGAAGCAGTGCCGGAACGGACCCCGGGCCTGACGGTTGCTTGTCCTGGCGGAGATTGACGGCGGCGCGCGTCGCAGCGACGCCGCACGGTTGGCAGGCGTTGGTCTGCAGATAATCCGGGACTGGGTCATCCGGTTCAATGCCGAAGGCCCAGATGGATTGGATGGATCGCAAAGGCTCTGCTCCGCCCTCGCGACGGAAGGATGCGCAGAGCACAGCCCTCAGGCCGGTGGTCGAGGAGGGACCGAAGCCGTATCTTGACGGTGTCGTCCGCTGGGATCTGGTCGGGTGGGTCCGGGACGAGTTCGGCATTAGCCGTCAGACCTTGAGGCGCGACCTTCGCGCCATGGGGTTCGGGAAGCTTTCCGCCCGTCCTCAGCACGACGCTCAGGACCCGGACGCCATCGCGGCGTTCAAAAAACGTCTCCGACATGGTCCGCGAGATCCGTGTCCAGAACGGCTGGCCGCCAATAGAAATATGGTGGCAGGCCGAAGCGAGGATTGGCCAATGAGTTCTGAATTGTGAGCCTTGGTACAATGTCATCCCAAGACAGTCTGAGCCCTGCCGCGCCTCCGAACTGACCCAATGCCCTTGGCCCTGCCGTGTGGCGGGCGCGACGCATTTCCGGTGCTTCGGCACCCAAACGGGGGGGGGAGAGGCGGGATTCATGGCTGGTGACCTGGCACTCCCGCCGTAGGTCTTG
>CALCPC010000197.1 GCA_937900975.1 uncultured Paracoccaceae bacterium | reverse complement strand
GTGATCACCATCTGCGATTTCTCTTCTTCGGGGTAGGAGCTGTGTTCGATCGGGGCCTCGGTCTCCTTGCTTCGCGGCACCGGGTCGCTCCTGCGCTATACGCGGCTTGGCCTGGTTGCGCGGGGCACGATGCAGAACGCCGAGATGGCCTCCGCGCTCGGCATTTCGACGCGGCAGATCTATATGGTCACCTTCGGGCTTGGCGCCGCGGTGTCGGGCCTTGCGGGCGGGCTTTTGGCGCCAGTTACCGGCGTGGTGCCGACGATTGGCGCAACCTATATCGCCAAGGCTTTCATCACCGTCATCTCGGGCGGGGCGTCGATCCTGGCGGGGACCACATCGGCCTCGGTCCTTCTTGGCGGGGTCAACAGCATCGTCGCCTATCTCAGCGGACCGACCATGGGGGAGGTGGCGCTTCTGGCGCTGGCGATCCTGCTGATCCGTCTCCTCCCCCGCGGCATCACCGGCCGCTTTTTCCGCAAGAGCCTTTGATGCGGCTGGTCGGAACGTTCAAGGGCTCGCTCGTTGTGGCGGTTTTGGGCGTGCTCTTCACGCTGCTGGCCCCGCAAGTGCTGGCCTTTTTCACCATTTTCACACTGACCCAAGTCATTGGGTTGGCCATCCTTGCGCTAAGCCTGGCACTGGTCTGGGGCTATGGCGGGATCTTGTGTTTCGGGCAGGCGGCGTTCTTTGGGATCGGCGCCTATGCCTATGCGGTTGCGGCGCAAAATTTCGGTGGCTCGACCGGCGCTATTCTGGTTGCGGTCGTAGCGGCGGCGGCCTTTGCTGCGATCCTCGGCTATTTCATCTTCTACGGTCGCGTGTCGGACGTCTATCTTGGGGTGATCACGCTGACCGTGACGCTGATCCTCTTTTCGCTGATCCGCCGCACCTCGGGGCCCGAATACAAGATCGGGACAGCACTGCTTGGCGGGTTCAACGGCACGTCCGCGGCACCCATAAACGTTCCCGGCGACCCCAGCGCGTTGTTGTCGCCGGTCAGTGTGTTTTACGTCGCGATGGCCGCCTTGATCCTGTGTTACCTGCTGTCGGCCTGGGTGGTGGGCACGCATTTCGGCCGCGTGTGTTCTGCCATTCGGGAAAACGAGGTGCGGGCAGAGCTTTTGGGCTATGACGCGCGGCTTTACAAACTGGGCATCTTTACCCTTGGCGCCGGGATTGCCGGCCTTGCGGGTGTTTTCTTCGCCGTCGGCATCTCACGCGTGACGCCGGATGTCTTTAGCCTCAGCCAATCGGCGCTGACGATCATTTGGGTGATTGTCGGCGGGCGGGGCACGCTGATCGGCCCGATCCTTGCGGCCTTTGCGCTGTATTACCTGACAGCCTCGCTGGGCACGCAGCAGGTTTTGAACGCAAACCTGGTCCTTGGCGCGCTTCTGATCGGGTTCGTTCTGGGTGTGCCGCGCGGTGTCGTGCCGACGGTCTCGGGATTGCTTGGCGGGGGGGCCGCCCGCCGACGGGCAGGGCGGGCAGGGCGCCGGCGCCGGACGCGGAGGGCGGGCGCATGAGGCGCGGCGAGGTGGTCGTCGAGACGCGCGATCTCGCGATGTATTTTGGCGGTGTGAAGGCGGTCGACCGGGTCGATTTTACCTTGCGCGACCGCGAATTGCGCTGCCTGATCGGACCGAACGGTGCTGGAAAGTCCACGTTTTTTAAGTGCTTGACCGGACAGCTTCGACCGACCGCTGGCGATGTCGTCATTCGCGACACACCCGTGACCGGGTTTGAAAGCCATGCCATCGCGGCCCTTGGCGTCGGCATCAAGACGCAAGTGCCCAATGTCTTTGACGGTTTGAGCGTTGGGGAAAACTTGTGGTTGTCGGCGCGGCGTTGGCATGGCGCCAAGCAAAGCGACGCGCTGGTGGCCGAGCTTTTGGAGCGGCTTTTCCTCGGCGCGATCAAGGGCGCCTTGGTCGGCACGCTTGCCCATGGGCAGCGGCAATGGGTGGAACTTGGGATGGTGATGGCGGCCGAGCCCTGGCTTGTGCTTCTGGACGAGCCGGCTGCGGGGATGACCGCCGAAGAGACCGCGCGGACCGCCGATTTGATCCTTGAAATCAACCGGACGGCGACGGTCGTGGTCGTTGAGCATGACATGGCCTTTATCCGTATGATCAGCCAGGTCGTGACTTTGTTCCATGAGGGGCGGATCTTGATGGAGG
>CALCPC010000196.1 GCA_937900975.1 uncultured Paracoccaceae bacterium | reverse complement strand
GATCCATGTCGGCGAAAAGCGTGGCAAGCGCGGCGGGCAGCGCCGCCGCGGGTGTTGGCGCGCTCCGCCCGCTGCCAAGCCCAAACTCCTCCGCCTGCGCATCGAGATCGGAGCAAAGCTCGGTCTCGGATCGGATCCGCTCCGCTTGGGCGCGGGCCGCGGCGACGGCGGGCGCCGGCGCGTGCGAGGCGAGCGCGATGATGAGTTCGCTATAGGTCAGCGTCACCGGACCCTGGTCGCTGGGCGGGGCGGGTTCTTGACGGCGGTTCAAAAGCTTGAGGATCGAGACGCCCTCCTGGATCTGGACCGGGGCCGTGACCTCCCCGATTTCCAGCCCCTGGATCTGCAGCGCCAGCGCGGGCGGCAAGTTTTGGATCGGCACCCAGTCAAGCCGTCCACCGCGCGCCGCAGAGGGCAGCTTTGAGTGGCGCGCGACAGCGGCGCCGAAATTGCCGCGGCCATTCAGCTCCCGCGAGAGGCGCCGGACCAGCGCTGTCGCAGCCTCTTCGCCGATGCCCGCAAAGGGCACGCCAAGCTCCTGCATCAGAACGCTTTCCCGGATGCCGCGATTGGTCAATTCAAGTGCTGCGTCCAGATCGCTTTCGGTCGGCGTGGCGATGCGACGGAACCGCGCCTGAACCACATTGCGCCAGGTCAGCCCGGCGCGCACAAAGGCGTTGAACGTCTCGTCGGCAATGCCCGCCCGCGACAGCGCAATGCGAAACGCGGCCAACTCAAGCTCCCGTCGGCGGGCGAAATCGGCGGCGCCTTGCTCAACCTCCGTCTCATCGGCGGTCAGTTCGAACCGGTCGCCGATCTCCAGTTGCAGTTGCTCTGTTATCAGTTGCTCGCGCGCCAGCGCCCGAATATCGCCCCCCGCCCCGAACGCGCTGAGCATCAGCGCGCGCTGCGCGATCTCGTAATTCGTGATCGCGCGTTCGTTGACCACGATGGCCGGCGCATAAGGGTTTTCGGTCTGCGCCATGGCCGGCAGGGCCAAGGCGAAGGCTGCAAGAAGGGTGAGAAGCGTTTTCGGCATAGCGTGGTTTTGGACCCTGGGGGGTGTCTCCGTCAGGATCGGGTGTTGCAGCGGCGCGCGGGCCATTTCCGGTTCGCGGTCCCGCCGAGGCCGGCCAGGTTGACCGACAGCCCGATATTCGTCGTTGTCGGAACCGTAGTCGATGTCGTGACGTTCCGCGAGAGGGAAAGCGCGAGCTGCACACACTCATTCCCGTAGGTCAGCTGCGCTTCGCGTTCAAGAAACGTGCCATCGGTCAGGTCGATGCGCAATCCGCCCTCAAGCTCCCAATTCGGGGCAAAGCGCCACCGGCCGGACAGCGTGTATTCCTGCCGCTCTGGCAGGTCGCCGGCCTCCACATCCTCGGCCAGGTAGACATAGCCGGTGGCAAGATCGAAAGGTGTTGAGACATAAGCGATCTCAAGCTCGCCCCGGCGAAAGGTAAAATCGTCGGGCGCAAGCAGCGTGCGGCCCGTCACCTCCAAAGAGGGCGGCAGATCGAAGGTCAGCGCGGCCACCAGGTCGGAGGTTGTGCCGGTCAGGCCGGAGCCAAGGGTAAAACGGTCGCCGGCCTCCTGGCGGAAAACCTGCCCCGCGGTCGCCGCCATGGTCCATCCCTTCGGGTCATACCGCGTGTAGGTGACACCGAGATTGGCGCGGGCCCCGGTTTCAACCGCGTCGCGACCGGGAAAGCGGTTTTGGAGAAAGAGCGACGTTTCGTCGAGCTCGGGCAGAAGGCTGTCCTCGTTGACGATCTCGCCCTGCTGGAAGGCTTCCGACCAGAAAACCTGGGCGATGGGTTCAACAACATGGGTGGCGCTGGTGGTCTGGCGGGCCAGCGGCCAGCGCAGTTCAAGCCCCGCTGTGGGGACAAAGCGGGTGGCAAGATCGTCGGCGACATTCGGGTCATCGCTGGGGGCGTAGACGTCAAAGCGCAGGTCGCCGATCAGCGCCGCTTGCACCCCGAAAGGAAGCGTTGGCGTCCCGCGCCAATTGGCGCCCGCGCCAGCGCGCAGAACGTCGCGCCCGTCGGGGCGCACCAGGCTTAGCGCATCCGCATCGCCCCCCAGCCGGCCGTTCATCGGCCCCGCCCACCAGATCTGCCGGTAGTCGATCCGGGGCAGCACCAGCGGGATCTCGTCCTCGGTTTCGTCTTCGCGCAGCGATTGATAGCCGATGATGCGCGCATCGAAGAGGGTGCGCGGGCGATAGCGGTTGACCGAGACAAAGCTGGTCAGCCGGTCGCGGTCCGAATAGTTGAACTCCTGCAAAAATCGGTCGTCGCTGACCACGTTCAGCGCGCCCTCAAGACGGAACCCCTGGGGCAGGGCAAAGGCCGCGGCGGCATCGACAAAGCCGCGCGCAAACCCATCCTCGGCATCGTCAAGCGCGCCGGCGGCAAAGGCGCGAAGCGCGCCCGCGCGAAAGTTCTGGCGGTATTCCGTTTCCAGAATGGCGCCCGCATCGGTTGTCAAAAACGCCGTCAGCGTCAGGTCGGCATGATCGCCGAGCGTGATGAAATAGGGCAGTTTCACGCCATAGCCGTAGATGCCCGAGCTTGAGAATTGCGGCAAGAGGGCCCCGGGCGCGCGGCGGACGCCGGGGGCGGGGATGCGCAGGATGGGCGTGTAGGCGATGGGAATGCCCAGCACATCGAACCGGGCGTTGCGGAACCAAATCCGTTCCTCGACCTCATCGTGGATCACCCGCTCGGCCCGAATTTGCCAAAGCGGTACGGGCTGCGTCGCGCAAACCACGCAGCTTGTCGCGACAATCCTGTCGAGCCCGTTATACCGCCCCGCGATCCGTTGCCCACCGGCAGCGGCGATCTGCAATTCTTCGTTCAGGATCAGCCGCGCGCCGGTCACCAATCCGTCGCGGAGATCTGGCGTAAGCTCCGCCATCGAGGCGAGCAACACGACGCCTTCGTCGGTGATCAGCCGCAAGGGCCCCGTGGCCTGCACCCGCTCGTTGCGCCGGTCATAGGTGATGGCGGCGGCCTCCAGCGTCTGCCCGTCATAGCGCACCTCGACCTGGCCCGCGGCGGTGATCACATCGCCGCCGGCCAGAACCTCCACCTGGTCGGCCACCAGTGTGACGGGCGGCTCGGGCGCCTGCGCTGCCGCGGCAGGGCCCATCATGACCAGCGCCAGCGCCGCCGCCCAACGCCTCATCCATCCTCCAAATGCAAAAGCAGCCCCAGCGCCAACAGCAGCGCCGCGACCGGCGGGCTCCACGCCGCAAGCAGGATCGGGATTTCGCCCGTGTTGCCCAGGCTTTCGGACAGATCCTTAAAAAAGTAGAGGACAAAGCCTGCAAGGATCGAAAACAGCACCATGACCCCCGTTTGCCCGAACCGGGCATGGCGCAGCGAAAAGGCCGCGCCGATCAGCACCATCGCGGCGAACAGGATCGGGCGCGCCAGCTCGGACTGGAAATAGACCCGGTGGCGGCGGGCTGAGAACCCCGCACGCTCCAACCGGTCGATAAAGCGCGGCATCGCCCAGATCGAGCCGGTTTCGGGCGGCGCGAAACTGTCGAGGATCTGTTCGGTCTTCAGATCCGTGGGCAGGAAAAGCTGCACCAACTCCTCCACTTCGCCAAGCGCGCCATCGGCAACGCCCGCGACCTGCCAGCGCCGCACGCTGCGCAGGATCCAATTGTCTTCGCTAAGCGTGGCGGAACTTGCCTCGATCCGCGTCTCAAGCCGGTTCTCGACGTCGAATTGATGGATCCGCACACCGAAAAGGATCCGGCCATCGGCGCTGACCCGTTCGGCCTGGATCACCGTTTGTCCGGTCGCCCCGCCCTGGCGCAGCCAAACCTTGCCGCCGCTCACCGACAATACGTTGGCCGCGGTCTGCGTCCCGCCCGCGCGCATCATCGTCGCCGTCTCTTTGCTGTAGGCCACGATTGGGTTGAAAAACAGAATGAACAGCACGCCGATCACCGCAGCGGCTGCCATCGGCACCAGAAGAAAGCGCAACGCCGAAATGCCGGAGGCGCGGATGATCACAAGCTCGCTCGAACGGGAGAGGCTTTGGAACGTTGCCAGCGCGCCCAGCATCAAGATTAGCGGGAAAACCAGCGCAAGCGTCGGCGGGATCTCGAAC
>CALCPC010000195.1 GCA_937900975.1 uncultured Paracoccaceae bacterium | reverse complement strand
CATCACGGTGAAGGCATAATTCTCGACCGGTGCTTGCATCGCAAGTTTGGCCGAAGGGTAAAAGGTTGGGTCGGGTCGCAGGTTCATTCTTTCCTCCAATCATTTCTCGCCCCATTTTCGGGGTCTTCCTGTGAGGCCGGGGGGCTGCGCTGCGGTCCCGCGCCCCCTCGCACCTGCACCTGACGCTTGCGCGTGGGGGAAGTGTGGCGTGCCGCTGGGCGTCTTGCAATCGACTTGGCAGCCGCCCCTGTCGATTGTCTGCGGGCGACGGCCGGACGCGGCCGCCCGCGAAGCCCGATTTCGGCCGATGTTCGGCGCGTGTTTGGATCTGTCGCGGAAAGCAGGCAGTGCCGCTTTGGCCGACCGACGCACCGCAAAGCACGGGGGCGGTGGCGCCTGATCCGGTGATCGCGCGCACGTGTCCGGGTCTCGTCAGCCGAGACAAGCCGGGCCCAAGACCGGCGCTTGGCCACCGCCGGACACCGTGAACGCGCCGCTCTGGCAATTTCCGTTCACCTTGGATCAGAAATCGCTGCCTCAAGATCAGCAGGCCCCGGATCTTGAACGCGTTTTCAGATGAAGGCTGCCCTGCTTTGAACGGTAAATGCGCTCGCCTTGGTTCCAAACCTGCCCACGCGGGTGCCCGTTTCGGTCGCATTCTGTCGGCAAACGCCGCCGTGATACCCGCAACACCCTGATTTTGCTGGCGCTTCCGACGCTATCCGGTTCCGTTTGACCGAAGAAAGCTCAGGCGCGCGCGCGTGTCCGGGCCGGATCGTAGAATGGGATGTCAGCGACGGTCGCGGGCAGGCGTTTCAGCCGCCCGCCCATCTGCCCAACCTCAAGCCCGGTCCCGGTCTCACAATGCTCGACGGCCAGACGGGCCATGGCGATGCTGCATTCTTGCAGCGGTGAGCGGATGGCCGAGGTGATCGCGCCGATCTGACGCTCGCCGGCGTAAACCGGCGCACCATGGCTTGGCAGATCCGGGCCATGAAAAACCAGCCCGCGCAAACGGCGGCGCTGCGCGGCCTTGTTGCGGGTCAGCGCATCTTTGCCGACAAACGCGGCCTTGGAAAGATCGACGGCAAAGCCAAGCCCGGCCTCGAACGCGTCCGCGCCGGGGCCAAACTCCGCCCCCGCGGCGGCAAGCCCCGCCTCGACGCGCAAAAGCTCTAACGCGGCACTTCCCATCGGCGCGATCCCATGCGCCGCCCCCGCCGCCATCAGCGCATCCCAAATCGCCAGCGCGTCGCGGTCGGTGCAGAACAGTTCATAGCCCAATTCGCCGGTGTAACCCGTGCGGGTAAGAAGAAACGGCGCGCCCTCCCGGTCGTGGAGCCGGGCGGTGGTGGCACCGAACCACTTCATATGGGCCAGGGCCGGGACATGGGGCTGGGTGAAGGTCACCGTTTGCAGGACATCGCGCGCCCGCGGCCCCTGCAGCGCCAAATTGACCAAAGCATTGCTCATGTCGTGAAGCCGGACGGTCAGCCCCGCGGCATCGGCAAGGGCTGTCAGGTGGCGGCCGCTTTCTTCGGAGCCGCAGCACCAGCGAAAGAGATCGGGCCCCAAGCGAAACAGCGTGCCATCGTCGATCACGGCGCCAGTCTCGTCGCAGATCAGCGCATAGGTGCCGCGCCACGACGCGAGCTTTGCGATATTGCGTGTCAGCGCTTGCTGCAGCAGCGCCTCGGCATCGGGCCCGATGATGTCGTATTTTCGCAGCGCGCTCATATCCTGAAGCGTCACACGCTCCCGGCAGGCCCAATACTCGCCCACCGTGCCGGTCGCGGGATAGGCCGTTGGCATCCAAAGATCGCGCGCGGGCGCGAATTGGGTGGTCAGCGCCGATGTGCGCGCGTGAAAGGCGCTTTCGCGGCTGATGGTCATGGGCGCGTCCTCTGTCACGCGGTGGGCGACGGCGCGGCGGATGGGCGCCTCGGGCCGGTAGATCCGGACATGGACATCGGTGGGGTTCCAGCCGTTGATCGGATCGATATCGTCGGGGCACGCGGTTGAGACGCATACCAGCCCCATAAGCGCGCGCATCGCCACATAGTCACCGGGGCGAGAATGGCTTTCCTCGGTCAAAAGCTGGTGACTTTGGGGATCGATCCAGGTGTTCCAAAAGAAGTTGATCGCAGGCCACGCGTCGCGCGGGGCCACGCCGAAAGGTGCAATCGCGCCCGAGATGTTGTCAGAGCAGTTGAGATGGCCGGGAAAGCCGCGATCCTCGTACCCCCGCGCCGTGCAGGCCAGGCCGAACGTGTCATGGCGACCGCAGGTATCCTGGAGCACTTGCAAAAGCGGGTGCATGTCGCGGTCGTAGAACTTGTCGAGCAGACCGGGGCCGGGATAGGCGTGGCGCACCATTGAGCGGGTCGCGGTGCTGTCGATGATCCGTGTCGCACCCCGGTCGAGCGCGTCGCGCCGGAAGGCCATGAAGTCCGAGCATTGCTGGCCTTCAAGGTCAATGATCTGGACGATCTCACCCGGTTCGACCGCATAGGCGCGGGCGGTGCCGCGGGGCACGGTGAACTCCTCCCGGACCGGGCCAAGCGGCGGCGGGAGGCGCGGCGCCCGGCCCGCCGCGCGTTTGACCGCGAAGGTCAGATCGGCGGGGCCCTGGCCGGCGACGGCATCGGCCGGGTCGCAGGGCAGAAGAAGCCAAAGCGTGCAGGGCGCGGCGGCGCGAAGAAAGGCCGGCGCGCTAAGCGGAAAGCGCAGCGCGCGCGGCGCCTGGCTGTCGCCCCCTTCCGCGGCGATCCAAGCCCGCAGCCGGGCGGCGTCGAAGGCGGACCACGGGACCGGATCTGCCTCGGTCAGGCCAAGATGGCACAGCGCGGCACCCCCCCGCGCATCAAACGCCAGAAGCCAAGGCTCCGCCGGTCCATCCGGCATGATCGAAAGCGTGTCGCCCGGCGCCAGCGCGACTGGTTTTGCCTCCCGCGTGGCAAGGCTGTGGTGCTCGGGCAGATCGCGCGGCAGAAACCCCGCGAAGTGGCGCGACGCGGACCGAAGGCCGATATTGCTGAATTCCCGGAGGATGACAGCGCTCATCCCGGACCTCGCGCTTGGTTTCGGCGCCCACCGTTCCTCAGGTCATTTCCCGGTGTCAAGGCCGCGCGGTTTGGAAAGCGCGGGGCGTTGGCGTCTGCTGCGGATGAGCACTGGGGGTGCGGGGTGGGCTGTACGGATCGTATTGCGGACCAACATCGGCGGGCGGTGTTTTGCCA
>CALCPC010000194.1 GCA_937900975.1 uncultured Paracoccaceae bacterium | reverse complement strand
GGATGTCATCGTGATCGACCGGCCCAAGCGAGGCCCCGTATCGGTGTCCCACGCGGTGGAGCGTCGGGGCAAACGCTCCATCATCCTGGATCTGAAGTCGGAGGCCGGCAGGGCCGTTGCGCTGGATCTGGTTGCCTGGGCCCATGGGTTGATCGAAGGGTTTCGGCCGGGCGTGATGGAACGCCTCGGCCTCGGGCCTGAGCGGTGTCATGGTGTCAACCCGGCTTTGGTTTATGGGCGGATGACGGGGTGGGGCCAAACCGGGCCCTATGCCGGGATGGCGGGGCACGATCTGAATTACATTGGCCTGACCGGCGCGCTGGCCGCGATGGGTCCAGCCAATGCACCGCCGCCGCCGCCGCTGAACCTGCTCGGCGATTTTGGGGGCGGGTCGAAGATGTTGGTCGCGGGGCTTTTGGCCGGTCGGCTGAAGGCTGTCGAAACTGGCGCGGGATCCGTTGTCGATGCAGCGATCACCGATGGGGTTTCGGCGCTGATGGGGATGATCCATTCGTGGCATGCGGCCGGACGCTGGACGCCCGAACGGGGGGACAATGCGTTGGATGGCGGGGCGCCCTACTATCGCTGCTACCAAACCGCTTGCGGGGGCTATGTCTCGGTCGCCGCGTTAGAGCCGCAGTTTCACGCAGCGCTTTTGGCGGCGCTCGACATTGATCCCGGCACGCATGGTGGGCAGCACGACAAGACGCGCCATGCCGCGCAGGCCGAGCGGTTTGCAGCGGTGTTCGCCGGCCGGTCCCGCGACGCATGGATGGCGGTTTTCGAGGGTACGGATGCCTGCGTGGCCCCGGTTCTCGACTATCGCGAGATGGCCGCGCACAAACAAAACCGCGCCCGCTTTGCCACCGAGGATCGCGATGGGCTTCGGCACCCGCGCCCCGCGCCGGTCTTTGGTGCCGCTGCCGCCGTGCCGCCGCCAGAGATCCCAGAGGACGGCGCCCATTCGGCGGAGATCCTTGCCATGCTGGGCCGTGACGACGCGGACATCGCAGCCCTGCTTGCCACGGGCGCAGCGCACGGCCCAGCCTCGGGGGCGGGATGATCGGGGGGCCGGGCCCAAACCTCGTCTCCGCCGGCTGCTGGGGACCGCACTGATGGCGGGTGGCGCGGCTGTGATCGTCGGCGCGGGGATCGGCGGCGTTTCGGCGGCGCTGGCGCTGGCGCTGTCGGGGTGGCAGGTTCGGGTTTTCGAACAAAGCGCCGCGGCCGAGGAGGTGGGCGCAGGGCTGCAGCTTGGCCCCAACGCGGTCAAAGTGCTCGACACTTGGGGGTTGGGCGCGGCGCTGCGCGCCGTCTCCTCTGCGCCCCGGGGCGTTGAGATGCGGGACGACCGCACATTCCGGCTGATCGCGACAGTGCCGCTGGGCCCCACCATCGCTGCACGGTACGGCGCGCCTTATTTGCAGATCCACCGCGCTGATCTGTTGCGCCTGCTCCTTAACGCCGCGATGGGCGCGGGCGTTGCCTTCACCTATGGCCAGCACGTCGCAGACTGGGCGGCGCGGCCCAAGGCGGATCTGGTGCTGGCCGCCGATGGCATCCGCTCCGCCCTGCGGGCGCCGGTCAGCGGCGCGTCCGACCCGCGCTTTTCGGGTCAGGTGGCCTGGCGCGCCACCGTGCCCGCGGCCGCGGTGCCGGGTCTCGACCCCGCGGCGACGCTGCTGGCGCTGGGCCCGCGCCGGCATTTGGTGGCCTACACGCTGCGGGACGGGGCGCTTTGGAACATTGTCGCAGTCCGCGAGGATGCACCGCCGGCGGGCGAAGGGTGGCGCGCGCCGGGCGACGCCAGGGCGCTTCGCCACGCCTTCGCCGATGCGGCCGCACCTGTGCGCGCGCTTTTGGCGGGCGTTGACACCTGTATCCTTTGGGGATTGTACGACCACCGGCCGCTGCCCCGGTGGCGGCGCGACAACGTCGCGCTGATCGGC
The DNA here is from genome assembly GCA_937900975.1 of uncultured Paracoccaceae bacterium. Lineage (GTDB taxonomy): Bacteria > Pseudomonadota > Alphaproteobacteria > Rhodobacterales > Rhodobacteraceae > Algicella. The sequence goes on along the minus strand of CALCPC010000194.1, from coordinate 1,968 downwards.
GACGCGGCGCATCCGATGCTGCCCTTTATGGCGCAGGGCGCCGCCATGGCGATCGAGGATGCGGCAGTTTTGGCCGGTGCGCTAACGCGGCACCCACAGCCGGCGGCAGCGCTGGCCGCTTACGAGACGCGCCGCCGCCCGCGCACAACCCGGCTGCAACGCGTGGCACGCGGCAATGCGCGGATTTATCACGCCGCCAACCCGCTGCTTGCCCGTGGGCTGCACGGCGCCATTGCGGCCCGCGCGGCGCTGCCCGGCGGTCTGCTTGGCCGGTTCGACTGGCTTTATGGCTGGACGCCAGAGATGGGGGAGCGCCTCACCAGCGCGGCGCTGCCTTGAAAAGGTTTGGCGCCCGCGGGACAAGCGAACTGCGTTGGCGTCAAGGCGCGGCAGCATCGCCGGGAACGGCCCAAAACCGGGCTCGTCGCGGGGAGTGCATTCGTCGGGGCTGCTAAAGATCGAGCTCTACCCAGATCGGCACATGGTCAGAGGGTTTTTCCCGGCCCCGGATCTCGGCATCGATGCCGCAGTCCAGCAGCCGGTCGGCGGCGCGCGGGGTCAGCAGCGCATGATCGATGCGGATGCCGTCGTTGCGGTCCCAAGCACCGGCCTGATAGTCCCAAAACGTATAGGTCTCGGGCGCGGCGCTGGTCGCGCGCAGCGCATCGGTGAAGCCAAGGTTTTGGATCCGGCGAAACGCGTCGCGCGCCTCGGGCCGAAAAAGCGCATCCTCGGTCCAAGCTTCGGGGCGCGCGGCGTCCTCTGCTTGCGGAATAATATTGTAGTCTCCAGCCATAACGGCGGTTTCCTCGGCTTCCAAAAGCGCTGTCGCCCGGTCTTTAAGCCGCGCCATCCAGGCGAGCTTATAGTCAAATTTGGGGCCCGGCGCGGGGTTGCCGTTGGGCAAGTAAAGACCGCAGACGCGCACCGCATCGCGGCCGACAACCACGGCCTCGATCCACCGCGCCTGGGGATCGTCCGGGTCGCCCGGCAGCCCGCGCACCACATCCTCCAGCGGCAGCCGCGACAGAATGGCGACGCCGTTGAACCCCTTTTGGCCGTGGGTTTCGACCCGGTAGCCCAGATCCTCGATCTCGGTGCGGGGGAAGGCCGCGTCGACGGACTTGATCTCTTGCAGCAGGGCGACATCGGGCGTGGTCTCTGACAACCAAGTCAGAAGCGCGGGCAACCGAGCCTTGATGCCGTTGATGTTGAACGAGGCGATTTTCATAGCGCTCCTCGGGTTGTGTCGGGCCAGGCGGGTTATGGGCCGGGCAGGGCGGGCGAAAGCCCCGGAACGTTTGGGCGCCACCGACGGCTTGGGCCGGGATGGAGGCAAGTCCGCCTGACGCATGGCTAGCAGCCCTGGCACCTTAAACCAATCTTAATCGTTTTCGTGCGACGCCAAAGGGGGAGGCGCCCATGTCCGACCGGGTCGTGGTCAAGGTTTTTGGCGAACGCAACACCGGCACGCGCACGGTTCTGACGATGCTGGGCCGGCTGCGCCAGGTGTCGTTGCGCCTACCGGGGGTGGAGCGTGCATCAGTTGACGGCGCATTGGAAGCCGCGATCCGGGCAGAGATGCGCGGCTCTTGGCGGCGGCTCTATCTTCATGCGTTGCGCGATGAGGCGGCGGCGGCGCGGGCGGCGGCGGAGCCTTGGAAACATGCGATGCCCGCCGTGACACCAGAGCTTTTGCGCGCGGATGTTCGCAGCATCCTGACGGTGCGCAATCCTTATTCCTGGTTCGTGTCGCTGGCGCGGCGGCCCTATCACTTGAAGGGGCCGAAATCGCACGATCTTCTCAGCTTTCTCCACCGGCCGTGGATGACTGAGCGGCGCGAGGCGGCGCCCGCGGTTCTGTCGTCGCCGATGCTGCTGTGGTCGCTGAAACTGCGGGCTGCGACGGCGTATCGACAGGCGGCGGCGGCCGCGGGATTGCCGGTTGCCGCTCTGCGGTTCGAGGCT
>CALCPC010000193.1 GCA_937900975.1 uncultured Paracoccaceae bacterium | reverse complement strand
GTCGGCTTTCTTGTTCTTCTTGTTGAGTGGGGGGCGTGCATAGTACTTGGGGTAGTTCTTTCTTTTCTTGTACTACCGGGGTCGCCTTATCTACGACGCCCCGACCGTGGTCGCACCCCAGGCCGTTACGATCGCCGAGAACACGACGCTGGTCGCCGCCGATCTTGCCGGTGTCGACGCCGAGGACGGCTTTGCCGCGCTTTCGCTGGGCAATGACGGCGACAGCGCGCTTTTTGCATTGGCCGCGGGAACGCTGAGCTTCCGCGATGCGCCGGATTTCGAGATGCCCGACGATGCCGATGGCGACAACGTCTATCAAGTGGAGGTTAAGGCCACCGATCAGTTTGGCGCGATCGGCAGCACGATCATCGCCGTGACGGTTGAAGATGTGGTGGAGCAGACGGTTGAATTCCGCATCAACGAGTTTCACTACGACAATGCGTCCATCGATACGGGAGAGTTTGTCGAAGTGCGCGTTACCGCCGGCGCACTGATCGATGGCTTGGTGTTGGAACTTTACAACGGCTCCAACCAGATGATCTACGACACCTACTCGGTGGATGAGGGGACCAAAACGTCGGATGGGACTTTCGATTACTATGTGATCGACACGCCGGGCATCCAGAACGGCCCGCCCGACGCGTTGGCGCTGTCCATCGACGGCGCGCTGATTGAGTTTTTGAGCTATGAGGGCACCCTTACCGGGGTCGGCGGCGCCGCGGATGGCGTCACGTCCATCGACATCGGTGTCGAGGAGGTGGGATCGACGCCGGTGGGCTTCTCGCTCCAACGCGGGGAGGGCGATGTCTGGGACGAACCGCGCACGGAAACCCGCGGTATCGACAACAGCCTCATCCCCCTGTTTTTGAACGAGATCGCAGTCAATACGACAGGCACCCCCGATTTTGAGTTCTTTGAGCTTTTCGGCGTGGTGGGGACCAGTTTGGACGGCTACAGCCTGATCCAAGTGGAGGCCGCGACAGATTTCAACCCTGGCAACATCCTGACCGTCATTTCGCTCGATGGACAGGTGATTGGGGAGGATGGGTTCTTCCTGGCGGCATCGCCCGAAGCAGAGGCCGATTTCGGGGTTGCCGGCGACCTCCTACTTGCCGATGACAGCTTCGAGAATTTCGATTCGACCTTCCTTTTGGTGCAGAATTTCGACGCCAGCGAAGGCGACGACATCGATGTCGACGACGACGGTGAAATCGATGACGCGCTCGTAATCATCGACGGTGTCGGCCTGGCCGATAGCGGCCCCTCGCTGTTTTACGGCGATGTCGCCGTGGTGGGGCCGGATGGCGCCTTTCTTGCCCCCGGTGCGCGGCGGACCGACGATGGCGGCGGTATCTTTACCCTCACGCCCTTCAGCGACACCAACGGCTATACCCCCGGCGCCAGCAACGCGGTCGCGGGCGCGCTGACGCTGATCTCGGCCATTCAGGGCACGGGTGAGGCCAGCACGCTGGTCGGCGCAGGCGTAGAGGTCGAGGCCATTGTGACGGCCATCGTCTCCAACGGTTTTTTCATCCAGGAGGAGGACAGCGACGCCGATGGCAATGACGCGACCTCGGAGGGCATTTTTGTCTTCACGGGCGCGGCGCCGAGCGTGTCGTTGGGCGATAAGGTCTCGGTTCTTGGCACGGTTGTGGAATTCGACTGCGAGACCCAGCTTTCATACGCCCTTGTCACCGTGCTGGAAAGCGTCCAGACGCTTCCCACCGCCGCCGCCCTTTTGGTCGGCCCAACGACGACACCGGCCGATTATGAGGCGGTCGAGGGTATGCGCGTATCGGCGACCACCGCCACCGAAGACGCGTTGACGATCACGGCGAACTTTAATTTCGACCGTTTCGGAGAGTTGCAGATCTCCGCCGGCACCAAGCGCCAGGCAACCCAGCAGTTTGAGCCTGGAAGTCCCGAGGCGCTGGCCCTGATCGAGGCCAACGGCAACAACACGCTGATCCTGGCCGATGCCGATCTTGGCTTTACCAACCAAAACCCCGACGCCTACCCGATCATCCCCGTGGCGCCTGAGTTCGACAATGGCAACGGGTTTCTCGACGCGGGCGACGATTTCGGCGGCGATGACGGGCTTGGCTTTACGCTGCGCCTTGGGACCGCGATCACCGATCCCGTGGTCGGTGTGATGAAACAAGAGGCGATCTTTGACGACAGCGAATACAAGCTGGTCGTGACCGATGCGCTGACGCTGGATCCCGGCACCGCCGCGCGCCCGGCGCTGGAGGACGTGGGCGGCACGCTGCAAATCGCCTCGGTCAACGTGCTGAACTATTTCGCGACGCTTGATATCGGCGACGCGGGCGTGGGGCCCGACGATCTCAACCCGCGGGGTGCCGACAGCCAGTCTGAGCTTGATCGTCAGACCGACAAGCTGGTGCTGCAACTCCAGGCGTTGGAGGCAGAGGTTCTTGGCCTGCAGGAACTTGGCAATGACGGCCTCGGCCCCGAAGGCTCTATCGCGGTTTTGACCGCTGCGCTGAACGCACAGCTTGAAGAGGATGGCGACACGGCGGTCTATGACTATGTCGATCCCACGACCGGCGACGAGGTCTTCATCGGCACCGACGCGATCACGACCGGGATTGTCTACGACACCACCGCGCTGACGCTTCTTTACGCGGATTTCCTGGTTTTTGACGAAGCATCGGCCGCCGCGACCTTCGCGCTTGCCGACGTGTTGAACCCTTTCGCCGACGCTGGCGACCAAGTGGGCGATTTTCAACGCAACCGCCCGGCCGTTGCTGCCACGTTCGAGGATCAGGACAGCGGCGAAATCTTCACCGTTGTCTCGGTCCATTTCAAATCGAAGGGCCCGTCCGATCTGGACACGGTGGTGGAGGCCGCCATCGCCGGCGGTGCCGATCAGGCCGATATCGACGCATTGCTCGCCGATCCCAACTACGATCAGGAGGACGGGCAGGGGTTCTGGAACCAGGCCCGTGCCGATGCCGCGGGGGAGGTCGTGGCCTGGATGAACGGCCAATATCTTCTGGATCTGCAGGCGGCGGCGGGGGTTTCGACCGAGAAGCACGTCATCCTCGGCGATTACAACGCTTACGCCGAGGAGGATCCGACAACCACGGTGCGCGACGCCGAGGAAGGGTATGTCGACCTTATCGATACGTTTGCCGAGGGCGGTCAGGACGCGGCCTACAGCTTTGTCTTCGACGGGCAGCAGGGCACGCTCGACCAGGCGATTGCAACCACCGCGCTGGCCGGGGATGTCGCGGATGTTTTCGAATGGCATGTCAACGCCGATGAGCCGGATTTGCTGAACTACGATGAAAGCTTCGCAAACCCCGATTTCTACGACGAAAACCTCTTTGGCGCCTCCGACCATGATCCGCTGTTACTCGGGCTCGATTTCGGCGCCGACAGCCTTGTCTGATCGCTAGCGGGGCGGCTTTTCGCCGCCCCGCAGGCGCGTGCGCCACAGGGTGTAGAGACCGGCGGCCAGAATGACCGCCGCGCCGATAAGCGTCGCGGTCTCTGGCCGCTCTCCAAATACGGCGATGCCGATCAGCCCCGCGAACAGCAGTTGGAAATACGCGAAGGGTTGAACCACGCTCGCCTCGGCCAGTGCATAGGTCTGGATCAGCAGATAGTGCCCCAGCGCGCCGGTCACGCACAGAACGGCCATCCAGGCCCAATCCGCTTGAGTGGCCATCGGCTGCCAAAACGCCGGCGCAATCACCGTCATCACCGCACCGCCGACAAGCCCGGTGTAAAGAAAGCTGGTCTCGGCGCTGTCATGGCGCGCGGCAAGACGGGTCAGCAGGCCGTAAAGCGCGAACATCACTGCAGAAAGAACCGCCACCAAAACTTCGGGGCTGAAGACGCGAAGCCCGGGGCGCAGGATGATCAACACACCGATAAACCCGACGCCTTTCGCGCTCCACCGCCGCCAACACACGCGCTCGCCCAAAACCGGGCCGGAAAGCGCCGCGATAATCAGCGGATAGGCCGCGAAGGCCGCGTGCGCCTCAACCAGGCCGAGCAGCGCGAAAGCATAGACCATGACGCAGATCTCAAGCGCCAACAGCACGCCGCGGCTGATCTGCAGGCCAAGGTTTCGCGTCCGAAGCGCCCGGCGCAGCCCGCCAGGTTTCCGCGCACAGAACAGCAGCACGAACAGCGCAAAGAACCAGTAGCGAAACAGCACCACGGTCATCACGTTATAGCTTTCGGCCAGGTATTTTGAGATCCCGTCCTGCGCGGCGAAGACCAGCATCGTCAGGATCATGGTCAGGATGCCAAGCCGCGTGCCCCCTTCCATCAGCCGCGCCAGCCCCGCGTCATGTGGCGTTTGCGGCCAAAGCCCGCGACGCGGTCGACGGCAAACCCGGCCGTGGCCAGCGCGCGGCGCACCGCACCTGCGGCCGTGTAGGTGGCAAAGCTGCCGCCCTGGCGGGTGTGGGCGTAAACCTCGGCCAAAAGCGGCGGCTCCCACAGGCTGGGATTGCGCGCGGGGCTAAAGCCGTCAAGAAACCAGGCGTCGGCCAGACCGTCCCAGCGGGGCAGGGTGCGGCGGGCGTCGCCCCCGATCACGGTCAGGCAAAGACCGGGAAGCTCTGCCCGGCCAAGGCCCTTGGGCAGCGCGTCCATCAGCGGCTCGGCGAGGGTGCGCAGCCCGGGAAACGCCGCCAGCGCGCGCCGCCGGTCGTCCTGCGCCATCGGCTCGGCTTCAAAGCTTGTAAAGCGAAGCGGACCCGCGATGCCCGCCGCGCGCCAGCTTTCCCAGGCGGCCAGCGCGCTAAGACCGGTGCCAAAGCCAAGCTCCGCGATGTGGAAACCGGGCGCGAAACGCGCCGGCAGATCGTTGCCCCCCAAAAACACATAGCGGGTCTCGCCTAGACCATCGGCGCCCGCATAATAAGTGTCGTCGAAACGCAGCGCACGCGGCACCGCGCCCGGGTCCCAGGTCAGATCGGGCTGAGCAAGTTCGATCCCGTCGTCGTTCAAGCCATATCCCTTTCTGGGCAACGCCCCGGACGGGGCGGACGCTGGCGCGCAGAATGGGATGGGGACGCCGGAATGGCAAAGGCCAAATGCGATGTGGCGGTGGTGGGCGCGGGGATCCTGGGCCTTGCCGTCGCCGAAGCCGCCGCGCGGCGCGGCGCCGATGTCGTGGTGGTGGAGGCGCAAACCGTGGGCGCAGGCGCAAGCGGCGGTTTGGTCGGCGCGCTGTCGCCCCATGCGCCAGAGCGTTGGAACCCCAAAAAAGCGTTTCAAGCCACCGCGCTGGCAGAGGCAGAGCGCTATTGGCGCGGCATCGCGGAGCGTGGCGGCAGGGACCCCGGGTTCCGGCGCACTGGGCGGCTTTTGCCCCTTACCACCGACAGCGCACGCGAAAGCGCTGAGGCGCGCGCGTGCGCCGCCGCCGCCGTCTGGCCCGCGGGATTTCACTGGCGCCTTTGCCCGCCCGACGCCTGGTCCGACTGGCTCGACCCCAGCGCCGCGCCGACCGGGATGGTGCACGAAACATTGTCGGGCCAGATCGCTCCCCGCCGCGCGCTGCCGGCGCTTGTCGCCGCGCTGGCGGCCGCGGGGGGACGGCTTTGGGAGGTGTGGCCGGTTGCGGAGATCGCGCCCGGCCGCGTCGCCGGCCCCCGGGGCGAGGTTGAGGCCACCTGGGTGGTGAATGCCGCGGGGCTTGCGGGGTTTGCGCTTCTCGCGCCGCTTCTCGGCCCCGTGCCCGGGCGCGGGGTAAAGGGGCAGGCCGCACTCCTTGACGCAACCCCGCCAAAGGGCGCGCCGATGATCTTTGCCGACGGGATTTACATCGTGCCCCATGGACCGCGGCGCGTCGCCGTCGGCTCAACATCCGAAACGGTTTGGACGGCGCCAGAGGCCACCGACGAAGCGCTCGATGCCGTGATTGCGGCGGCCGCGCGGATGTGTCCGCCGCTGCGCAGCGCGCAGGTGCGCGCGCGATGGGCAGCCCTGCGCCCGCGGGCGCCGCGCCCCGACCCGATGCTGGGGCCCTTGCCCGGTCACCCCCGGATCCTGGCGGCCCTTGGCGGGTTCAAGATCGGCTTCGGCCTTGTCCCAGGCGTTGCCGCCGCGTTGAGCGCGACCCTGGCTGGAGAGCGCCACGCGTTGCCCGACATGTTCAGCGTGGCGCATCATTTGGATGGTCGTTCCTGACGCGGTCGTTCCTGACACGGGCGTTCCTCAGACGGGCGTTCTTGTCGGACGGTGCCTGCGGCAGTTCAAGCCCGATCCGAGAACCCGCACCACGTTCTGCGCACGCTTATCTCAGGCCTCACCCGCCCGCCTTGTCGCCGCCCTGGGGCCCGGCCCTATTCTTCGCGCGGGGCCGGACGGGGACGCGATGGCACGCGTCCGGCTGCGGGGGCAATCTCGGCCCGGATGGGGGGCGACAGCGTTGCACGGGGCGGCGGTGGCAAGACCGGCTGAGCTCTGCGCAACGTTGCTGTGCAACAGGCCGGCAAGCGCGTGGGGCGCAGATCCTCGTCGGTCAGGCGGGCAATCTTTTGGCGCGGCACAAGCTGGCTGACCGTCGGCGCCCGGGGCAGAGCGGTCCCAAGCGTGGTTGGCGCCCGGCGGTTGCTGTCCGTAGCGGCCGCCGCCACCGTTGGCGCCAGGCTTTGGCTTGGCGGCGGCTGGACGATGGGCGCGGGGGTGCCAAGACCGGGCCGCGCGGCGCGGGCACCAGGGCGCGCCGTGGCGTTCGGCTCGGCAAGCGGCGTTTGCAAACCGACGCCGGTCGGCGCCGCCGGGTCAGCGTTGGGCGGACCGGCGAAAAGCGTGGTCGCGCCCGTCTCTGCCGTCTCGGACGCACCGGTATCGGTGGCCGCCACGGCGGTGCCCGGCGCTTGGCTGTCGGCCGCCTCTTGGGCTGCAGGACCAGGCACGGGCCCCGGCGCAGGCCCAGGCACGGGCGCGGCCGCCGGCGCCGCGCCAGCCTCGGCGCG
>CALCPC010000192.1 GCA_937900975.1 uncultured Paracoccaceae bacterium | reverse complement strand
TTGTGGGGTGTATGGCCGTCGGCTAGACCTTGGCCGTTGCAGTCTCAGCCGAAAGTTGCCGCCCATGTTCGCCCGTTCAATGCTTTGCCTCCTTCTCTCTGGCGCGCTGGCGGCCTGTGGCGGTACGGCGGCCGACCGGGAGCAGCGGATCGCTGACCAGCGCGCCAACATCATCACCGCAGACAGCGCCGGCTCCTCTCGGCTGCGCGACCTTTTCCGCGACACCAATGACGATGTGAAAATCGGCGTTAATCGGTATTTGTGGGCAGCCTCGCTGGACACGCTTTCGGTGCTGCCGATTGAGGCTGCGGATCCCTTTTCGGGCGTGATTTCAACCGGTTGGGGCCGTGTCAGCGGAGCGTCTACTCCCTACCGCGTCACCGTCTATATCACGCAACCGGCGCAGGATGCCCGCGCGTTGCGCGTTGCGGTATTCCGCCAATCCGGCGGCCGCGCCGTCGCCGTGACCGATGATGTGGCAGCCACCGTCGAAGACGCGATTTTGACCCGCGCCCGCCAGCTGCAGGTTGCCGAAATCGGCCGTCAAAGCTAACCCGCCGGGAGCGACCCTTCATGTCCCGTCTCAACAGCCGTGAAATCGAACCGAAATGGCAGCGCGTTTGGGCCGAGGCCGGCATCGACCGCGCGGCGCGCGACGCCGACAAACCCAAGTATTACGTGCTTGAGATGTTTCCCTATCCGTCGGGGCGCATCCACATGGGGCATGTGCGCAACTACACGATGGGCGATGTTATCGCGCGGTACAAACGGGCAACCGGTCATGCCGTGCTACACCCGATGGGGTGGGACGCTTTCGGCATGCCCGCCGAAAACGCCGCCATGCGGGAGGGCAAGCATCCCGGCGACTGGACCCGGACCAATATCGACGACATGCGTGCGCAGATGCAGCCGCTGGGCCTCGCCATCGATTGGAGCAGGGAGTTTGCGACCTGCGACCCCACATATTACGGCCACCAGCAGGCGCTGTTCCTCGATTTCCTCGCTGCGGGTCTGGTCGCGCGCAAAACCGCTGTGGTCAATTGGGACCCCGTCGACATGACTGTGCTGGCCAATGAGCAAGTCGAAGACGGGCGCGGCTGGCGCTCTGGCGCGGTGGTGGAGCGGCGGGAGCTGACGCAATGGTTCTTCCGGATTACCGACTATGCGCAAGAGCTTTTGGACGCGATCGACGGCTTGGACGCGTGGCCTGAGAAAGTGCGTCTGATGCAGGCCAACTGGATCGGGCGAAGTCGGGGGTTGGAGTTTGCTTTCCAGACAGCGGGCGCCCCGGCGGGGCATGAGACGCTCGGCGTTTACACAACGCGGCCCGACACATTGCATGGCGCAAGTTTTGCGGCAATGTCCCCCGATCATCCCCTCGCGCGGGCACTGGAGGCTGAGAACCCGGCGCTCGCCGCCTTCAACGCTGCCTGCCGCCAGGGGGGCACATCCGAAGAGGCAATTGAAAAGGCCGAGAAAAAAGGGTTTCCCACCGGGGTTGAGGTGATCCATCCGCTGGATGCCGCGAAACGTCTGCCGGTTTACGTCGCCAACTTTATCTTGATGGATTACGGCACCGGCGCCATCTTTGGCTGCCCCGCGCATGACCAACGCGACCTCGATTTCGCGCGCAAATACGATCTGCCCGTCATCGATGTTTTTAAAGAAAGTGCCGACGCGCCGGATGTCGTGGCAGAGGCGTATGTGCCGCAAAAGTCACAGACTGTGACCTACGTGCGACCACTCGGATCCTGCCAGCAGATGACCGGCACCGAGGCGATCGACGAGGCGATCGCGCTGGCCGAGGCGTCAGGGTTCGGCACCGGCGTCACACGCTACCGGCTGCGCGATTGGGGGATCAGCCGTCAGCGGTACTGGGGTTGCCCGATCCCCGTGGTCCATTGCGACACATGCGGCGTGGTGCCGGAAAAGAAGGAAAATCTGCCCATCCGGCTGCCCGAGGATGTTGACTTTACGGCCCCGGGCAACCCGCTCGACCGTCACCCAGGCTTTCGCAACACGACCTGCCCGGCTTGCGGGGGGCCGGCGCTGCGCGAAACGGATACGATGGACACATTTGTCGACAGTTCCTGGTATTTCGCGCGGTTCACGGCCCCCGACGCAAAAACCCCGACCCAAGCCGCCGATGCGGCCTATTGGATGACGGTCGACCAATATATCGGTGGGGTAGAGCATGCGATCCTCCACCTTCTCTATTCCCGCTTCTTCGCCCGGGCGATGCACCGGACAGGAAACCTTCCAGAGACCGCCATAGAACCGTTCCAAGCGCTTTTCACCCAAGGCATGGTGTGCCACGAGACCTATTCGGTGCCCGAGCCCGGGGCGCCCGGCGCCAAAACCTGGTATGCGCCGGACGAGGTGACCCGGACGGAAACCGGCGCGACGCTGCGTGCGACGGGCACGCCGGTGCATGTCGGCCCGTCGATCAAAATGTCGAAATCCAAACGCAACACGGTCGATCCGCTCGACATCATCGACCAATACGGCGCCGACACGGCGCGCTGGTTCGTGATGTCCGACAGCCCGCCGGAACGCGATGTCGAATGGACCGCCGCCGGCGCCGATGCTGCCTGGAAACACCTGCAGCGGGTTTGGCGCCTTGCGGATGAAATCCGCAGCGCCCCCACAGCCCCCCCGGATGGGGGGAGCGAGGAGGCGCTCCCCCTCCAGCGCGCAGTGCACCGCGCGATCCGCGACGTCACCGAGGGGATTGAGGGGTTTGCCTTCAACAAAGCCATCGCCACGCTCTATGGTTTGACCAACGCCATCGCAAAAGCCGCGCCCGGCGCCGACCGGCCCAGCGCGATGCTGCGGATGGCCCAGCTTATGGCGCCCTTCACGCCGCATCTCGCGGAAGAGATCTGGGCCCTGTTCGACCAGCCCGGTCTGATCGCCACCGCCGCCTGGCCGACGGCCGACCCGGCGCTGTTGGTCGAGGATCGCGTAACCCTGCCGATCCAGGTCAATGGCAAGCGGCGGGCAGAGGTCGTGGTGGCCGCCAACGCCGCGCGCGAGGATATCGAGGCGGTCGTTCTGGCCGACCCCGCCGTCCAACGCGCGCTGGCCGGCGGGGCGCCGAAGAAACTGATCGTCGTGCCCGGGCGGATCGTGAATGTGGTGGTCTGAGGTCCGAAAAGCTGGGGCGCGCTGGCGATGAGATCTGGCCGGATGGCCCGGCGGGCGCTGCTCGCGTCCGCCGCCGCCCTGGTCACGGGCTGCGGCTTTCGCCCGCTTTACGCGCCCGGCGCCCCGGCAGATATTTTGCAAGGCCGCATCGCGCTGGGCCTTCCCGAAGGCCGTTTCGGGTTCTTGCTGCGCGAACGGCTCGAAACCCGGCTTGGTCCCGCCACAGCGCCGGAATTCGCGCTCAGCGTCGCGACCACGCTTGAAAGCGATGACACCGCCATCCAAACCGACAGCGGGATCAGTCGCATCAATCTGGTCGCCCGTGCGCGTTTCGCCGTCACCCGGCTTGACGATCCGGCGCTTTTGATCGGCGGTCAGGTCCGCAGTTTCACGGCCTACAACACCACCGCTTCGCCCTTTGCTGCCGATGTCGCGGCCCAAGAGGCCGAGCGTCGGGTCGCGATATCGCTGGCCGATCAGATTGTGCTGCGCCTTGCCGCATCGGCCGCCGGCTGGGCGGCGCTGTGAAACTGGGCCCCCGCGACCTGTCTGCGATGATCGCAGCGGGCAAGCCCCGTGGGATGGGTCTTTTGATCTATGGCACGGACGCGATGCGCGTCGCGCTGACCCGCCAGGACCTTGTCGCCGCCCTGATCGGTCCCGAGGGGGAGGCCGAAATGCGGCTCACGCGTCTTGCCGGGTCGGATCTGCGCCGCGATCCCGCGGCTCTTTCCGCCGCGCTGCGCGCCCAGGGGTTTTTCCCCGGCCAACGCGTCGTACTTTTGGAGGACGCCGGCGATCCGGCGACCGGCGCCATCGCCGATGCCATGGCGACCGCGGCGGAGGGTGACGCGTTCTTGATTGTCACCGCGGGGCAGCTGACGGCGCGCGCCAAGCTGCGCAAGCTTTTTGAAAGCGCGCACGAGCTTGCCGCCGCTGCGATCTACACCGACCCCGCCAGCCGGGAGGAGATCGAGCGCGCCCTGACGCGCGCGGGCCTTCTTGATTTGCCCCCCGCCTTATTGCCCGATGTGACGGCGCTTGGTCGCACGCTCGACCCCGGTGACTTTCGTCAAACCCTTGAAAAAATTGCCCTCTTTGCGGGGGAGGATCAGGCATCGCTGACCGCAGCCGATCTTCAGGCCCTGGCCCCCGCGGCCGCCGAGCCCGAGATCGAGGCCGCGATCAACCTTGCCGCCGAAGGGGCAGTCACGGCGCTTTCGCAACAGCTGGTCCAGATCCAGCGCACGGCCAACGCGACCGGGTTTTGCATTCAGGCGCACCGGCATTTTCGAACGCTCCACCTGGCCGCCAGCGATCCCGGCGGGCCCGAAGCCGCGCTTGGCCGCGCCCGTCCCCCGGTGTTTGGCCCCCGGCGCGAAAGGATGGCGCGCCAAGCCCGCGCCTGGGGTCCGGCGCGGTTGGAGCGTGTGCTCGGCTGGATCACGGACACAGACCTCGCCCTCCGCTCCTCCCGCCCCTTGCCAGCGCTGGCGATGGTTGAGCGGCTGTTTATCCGGATCGCGATGCAGGTCCGCGTCCGGCGCTAAAGCAACCGGCCATCGGCTAACCGCAAAACGCGGCGGCAAAGTATCGTGTTTGCGATTGCCGGTGCGCCGTTTTCAGGTGGCCCTGCGCCGATCCAAACCGAAGGCCTGCCACCCTGGATTTGACGCCGATGCCCGAAGCCGCCTAACCCTTTCGGGACGCAGAAACCGAGTGTCGGCGATTTGGGGAGGGGCGGGACAACGATGTATACCGTGATCGGCAGCCATAAGACGCGCGCCATGCGGGTGCTCTGGGCGTTGGAAGAGTTGGGGCTGCCCTATGCGCACCGGCCAGAACCGCCGCGAAGCCCGGCGGTGCGCGCGCTCAACCCGCTTGGCACTGTGCCCGTTCTGCAGGACGGGGAGACGGTGATCTGCGATTCGGTGGCCATCCTGACCTATCTGGCCGACAAGCACGGGCAATTGACGGCGCCGCCCGGTACGCCGGCGCGCGCCCGTCAGGACGTGATGATGCAGTTCGGCGTCTCGAACATCGCCGCCTTTCTTTGGACCCGCGCCCGCCACAGCTTTATCCTGCCCGAGGCAATGCGCGTGCCCGCGATCAAACCCGTTCTCGACGAAGAGATCGCCCAAAACCTGGCGCGGCTGGACGACCTGATGGGCGACGCGCCCTTCGCCGCCGGAGCAGCGTTTAGCATCGCCGATATCATGATCGGCCATTCCGCGGCCTGGGCCGCGCTTCTCCGCATTCCGGCGCCCGAGGGGCGCGTCGGTACCTATCTGAAAGGCTTGCGCGCCCGCCCCGGTTATCAGGCCGCACTGGCCAAGGCGCAGGCCGGCTAAGCGGTCTTATCGGGTCTTTCGGTTGCGGAACCGGGGCGGTACGCTTTGCCGGCAGGAGGGTTCTGGGGTGAAAAACGACGCCGGCGTCACGCCGATGATGGCGCAATATCTGGAGATCAAGGCGGAGCATCCGAACGCGCTTTTGTTCTTTCGGATGGGCGACTTTTACGAACTGTTTTTTGACGATGCGAAGGCCGCGTCCGCCGCGCTTGATATCGCGCTGACCAAGCGGGGCAAACATCTTGGCCAGGACATCGCCATGTGCGGCGTGCCGCATCACGCGGCCGATGGCTATCTTCTGACGCTGATCCGCAAAGGGTTTCACGTCGCGGTGTGCGAACAGCTTGAAGACCCGGCAGAGGCAAAACCGCGCGGTGCCAAGGCGGTGGGCAAACGTTCCGTGGTGCGGCTGATCACGCCCGGCACTTTGACCGAGGACACGCTTCTGGCCGCGCGTCAGCACAACTATTTGGCCGCTTTCGCCGAGATCCGGGGGGCGTCGGCGCTGGGCTGGATGGACATCTCGACCGGTTTGCTGGAGGTGGCGCCGATTGGCGGTGCTGGGCTGCTTCCGCTTTTG
>CALCPC010000191.1 GCA_937900975.1 uncultured Paracoccaceae bacterium | reverse complement strand
GTCGGCGCACTTGGCGACCACGCGGCGACGCGCGTTTCGCCGGCGCATCGCGTGCTTCTGCAAGGGTGGCGCGCGCAGTGCTTGTTTGGGGTCGACGAAGCGCTTGCGCCTGCGGCGACGCTTCTGAACGGGACGACCGGCTGTCGCGACGGGGCAGAGGACGTCACTTATGTCCACATCCTTTTTGACCGCCATGAAGTGATTTGCGCGGATGGCCTTTGGTCGGAAAGCTTCCATCCGCGCGGCGTCTTCAACAGTACGACCGCGGCAACGCGCGACGAGATCTTCGAGCTTTTTCCACAATTTGAAGTGCAGAAGACCTGGGACGCTGCGCGCCCGACGCTAAGCCCGGCCGATGTGGCTGTGTTCGGCGGGGTGTAAAGCGCCTTTGGGTCCTCTCTACCGTCCGGGTATTCGGCCCTGTTTTCTGTCGGCCGCGAAGCGGAGGATTCGCTGTCAAACCAAACCCGACCATGGGAAGCCGGGCCTGCCTTTTGGGCGGGCCGCATAAGCCGATGGCCATGGCAACTTGAAAACCCGAAACACCCATCGCGGCCTGACGTCAAAGCTTTGGGCGCGATAGGGGAAAGCGGATGCGTCAGCGTTTCGCGAAATGCGGGTGTCACGGCGTGCGAAGACGCTGGATCAGCGCCCGCGCCGCTTGCGGTGGCGTCATCTCGCCGGACATGCCGGCGTCGACGAACGTCTCTCGGGTCGTGCCGAACCCGGTGTCGGCGGACATCAGCGCGTCAAGCGCGATGCCGATCTCAGCGTCCAGCCAGGCAAGCACCTGGCGCTGCCGGGTTGCGGCGAAGACACCCGCCTCCCGGCGCCATGCGGCGAGTGCGTGGAGCTCGGCCTCCACCTCAGCCAGGCCGTGGCCCTCAGCCGAAGACAGCGTCAGCGCCTTCGGCACGCCATCGGGATCCGTCTGGCGCCGGCGCATCAGGCGCAGCGCGCCGGCGTAATCGGCAGCGGTCCGTTGGGCCACGGCGGCCAGCGCGCCATCGGCCTTGTTGATCAAGATCAGGTCGGCGATCTCCATGATCCCGCGTTTGACCCCTTGCAATTCATCACCGCCGCCAGGTGCCAGGAGGAGGAGGAAGATGTCGGTCATCTCGGCCACCATGGTCTCGGACTGGCCGACGCCCACGGTCTCGACGATCACGGTGTCAAAACCGGCGGCTTCCACCAGGCGGATCACCTCTCGCGTGCGGCGGGCGACACCGCCCAGATGGCGGGCTGAGGGCGTTGGCCGGATATAGGCGTTGGGATGGCGGGGCAGCGGTTCCATCCGCGTTTTGTCGCCCAGGATCGATCCCCCCGACCGCGCCGAGGACGGGTCGACGGCCAGCACCGCAAGCCGCGCGCCGCCCGCGCACATGCGCAGACCCATCGCCTCAACAAACGTGGATTTGCCAACCCCGGGCGTACCCGACAAGCCAAGGCGCAAGCTGGGCGTACCGGGCCGCGGCAGGTCGGCCAGCACCGTTTCGGCCAAAGCGCGATGATCGGGATGGGTGGATTCCACCAGCGTGATCGCTTTGGCCAAGGCGCGGCGCGATCCTTGGGCCAAACCCTCACGAATTGTGTCAGCTTCGCTGTTCAAAGTGACTGGTCGCCGCGAATTTTAAGCACACGTGCCCTGCACAGCGCGCGCTATCGTCTCTACTTGTTGCAAGGATGGCGGGACTGTCCAGCGAATTCGACGGAAACGAAACGGGGGCGTGTGGCGATGCGATTGGGGATCTGGGGCGGAGCGTTGGCGGTACTGGGCTTGGTTGCGCTGGCCAACAGTGTTCAAGCGGCCAGCACCGATCAGCGCTATGACGTCTATGCCAGCGGGATTAAACTCGGCTCGCTGGCGCTGAAGGCCGACAACAACGGCTCGCAATATGCGGTGTCGGGCCGTGTCTCGGGCGGCGGTCTGGTCGGCATCTTTGTCACCTTCGATTTTTCGGGCACGTCCCAGGGCAGTGTGCGCACCGATGGCCGTTTGCAGCCCATCGCGTATCAGGCGCGGTCCGACGATGGCAAAACGGCGCGAACGACGCGCATTGCCTATCGCGGCGGGACGCCGGTTTCGGTCAGCACCGATCCGCCGCGCAACCCGCGGGCTTATGACGCAAAGCCCGGTGCGCAGGGCGGTACGCTGGACCCGATTTCGGCGGTCTATGCGATCTTGGGCGATGCGCCGGTTGGTCAGGCCTGTGGCAAAACGGTGGAGGTCTTTGACGGCAACCGCCGGTCCCGCCTTGCGCTTGGCGCGCGCCAAGCTGCGGGGGACGGGCGGTTCGTTTGCGCGGGCACCTACACCCGCGTTGCCGGGTATTCCGAAAAGCTGCTGCGCGAAAAGCGGACCTTTCCTTTTCAGATCCAGTGGCTTGACCGGGACGGGATGATGCGCGTCGAACGGTTTTCCACCGACACCACGTTTGGGCGGGTGAACGCCATCCGCCGCTAAGCATCGTGAGCGGGCTGCCCATCGAGGCGGTGCTGGCGGAGGTGATCGATGCGCTGGCCGAAACAGGCCTTTGTGTCCTAGAGGCCCCGCCAGGCGCTGGAAAGACAACACGGGTTCCGCGCGCGCTGGCCGCTGCCGCGCTTAGCCCCGGCCGGATCCTGATGCTGGAACCGCGCCGGGTTGCGGCGCGCGGCGCGGCAGAGCGTTTGGCGACCAGTTGGGGAGAGCAGCCCGGCACGCATGTCGGGCTTCGGATGCGCGGCACTGCAATGCCGGGGCGGTCCATCGAAGTCGTCACCGAGGGCCTTTTGACGCGGATGATCCAGGCCGACCCGGGCCTTGAAGGGGTCGGCACCGTGATCTTCGATGAGTTCCACGAGCGTTCGCTGCAAGCCGATCTTGGGCTTGCGCTGTGCCTTGAAATCCGCGCAGCGCTGCGGCCGGATTTGGCGCTGCTTGTGATGTCGGCGACACTCGACGCCGCACCGGTTGCCGCGCTTTTGGGCGGGGCGCCGCGTATCGTGTCGGCGGGGCGCAGCTTTCCCATCGAGACGCGGTGGCTCGACCGCCCGTTGCCCGCAGCGGCGCGGCGCGGGCGGGCGTTCGATGCGGCGGTCGCTGCCCGCGTGCGCGACGCGTTGGCGGAAACTGAGGGCGGGTGCCTGGTCTTCCTGCCGGGCAAGGCCGAAATTGCGCGCGTCGCGGCGGCGCTTCGCGACCAACTGCCTGCCAACTGTCACCTTTTCCCCCTGCACGGGGCGCTGCCGCTTTCCGAACAGCGCCGCGCGCTCACGCCGCTGGCCACGGGGCGCAAGATCGTCCTCTCGACCGCGGTCGCCGAGACATCGTTGACGATCCCAGACGTGCGGGTGGTCGTCGACGCGGGCCTTGCCCGGCGCGCACGGTTCGACCCCGGCGCTGGCATGACGCGGTTGGTGACAGAACGGGTGACGCGGGCCGAGGCGACGCAACGCGCTGGGCGCGCGGGACGGGTTGCGGCCGGGTGGGGCTACCGGATGTGGACGCGGGGAGAGGAGGGCGCGCTTGCCGCCTTTGCGCCGCCCGAAATCGCCGTGGCCGATCTTGCACCGCTCGCGCTCGACCTTGCGCTTTGGGGCGCGCGAGAGCCGGGGGCGCTGTCCTTTCTGACGCCGCCGCCCGCGCCGGCCTTTGCCCGCGCGCGGACGCTGCTCCAGCGGCTTGGCGCGCTGACGATTGCGGGCGCCCTGACGGACCGGGGCCGGCGGATGGCGGCGCTGCCCGTGCACCCCCGGCTTGCGGCGATGTTGGATGCTGGCGGCGGCAAAGGCGCCGCCGATCTTGCCGCGGTTCTTGAGACACGGGACCTGCTTGGCGGTCCGACGCCGCGTCCCGCCGACCTGACCCCGCGCCTGGCGGCGCTGCGGCCGGGGGCGGAGGGCGCGGTCGCCGGCAGGCCCGTCGACAAGGCCGCGCGGGCCGAGGCGTTGGCGCTGGCCAAAAGACTGCGCCGCCAGGCCGGAGAGGCGCCGACCGGCTGGAGCGCGGGCGCGCTTCTCTCCCTGGCCTATCCCGACCGTATCGCGCTCCGCCGTCCTGGTGCTGCGCCGCGGTTTCTTTTGTCTGGCGGCGCGGGTGCTGCGCTTGATCCCGGTGACGGTCTCGCGGGTCAACGGATGCTTGTCGCCGCCGATCTCGACGGCGACCGGACCGAGGCGCGGATCCGCCTTGCCTTGCCGGTCGGCGAGGCGGAGATCCGCGCGCTGCATGCCGACGCCCTTCTGCCAACCAACACCGCCGACTGGTCGCGCCGCCACCGCCGGGGGGAGGCGCGCACGCGCCTGATGCTGGGCGCGCTGATCCTAGAGGATCGGCGCTGGGCCGGTGCCGGCGACGCAGAAATCGGTCCCGCCCTTTTGACCGGGATCCGAGAGCTTGGGCCCAGCACATTGCCCTGGACGCCCGCGGCGCGGGCGCTGCAGGCGCGGGTTTCGTGGCTGCGTGCGCGGGGCGCGACGCTGCCCGATCTTTCGGATGCCGCGCTGATCGCAGCCGATGCAGACTGGCTGCTGCCTTGGCTTGGCGGCATCAGAAGCCTTGAGGATCTGGCCACGATCGACCTTGACGCGGCGCTAAAGGGGCGGCTTACCACAGCGGATCACGCCCTGATCGACCGGCTTGCGCCGGCCGCGCTGACGCTTCCCTCCGGTCGTCGCGCTGTGGTGGATTATCGGGAAGAGCCCCCGGGCGTGGCGGTGCCTTTGGCCGAGGTCTTCGGCACAAAGCTGCACCCGACGCTCGGTCCCGAGAAGTTGCCCGTCGTCTTTTCGCTGCTGTCGCCGGCGGGTCGTCCGGTTCAGAAAACCGCCGATCTGCCAGCGTTTTGGGCCGGGTCCTATGGGGATGTGCGCAAGGAATTGCGCAGCCGCTATCCCAAACACGATTGGCCCGAAAACCCCGCCGAGGCGCCGCCACGCAAAGGCGGGCGACGCCGATGATCGCGCGAAACCCGGCTCGTCCCACGCGTTGAAGGCGCGCTCGCGCACCCATCCGCTGGATCGCCATTGTCCTTAGGCCAAAATCCCACAAACACCGCCCGGCAAGCCTCCGCCAACTTAGCCCGCCCGGCAGATTTTCCACACCCTGCACCGGTCAAGGCGTATTTCGTGGAAACTGAACCACTTGCTGGCAGACACACCGCGCAAATTCTGCGTTTTTCTGCGGTCCAGACGGCGTTTCCCGACCCATGGCCACCGAAATCTCCCCGCACTGCGCTATGCTGCTTATCAAGGGCATCGCACAGCGGGGGGGCAGAGGGTGCAAGCCAGGCGGCACGACATCGACGCGCTGCGCGCCATCGCCCTTTTCCTTTTGATCCTTTATCACGCCTGGGTCAGCATCATGCCCTTCGGTGCGCAGTTCGGCATGGTTGCCACGGTTCCGGCGACGCCAGCGCCCGTTTTCGATGCGGTAAGCAGCCTTTTGGGCATCCTGCTCAACATCTGGCGGATCCCGATCCTGTTTCTTGTCTCGGGCATGGCGGTCTGGTTTCTGGCCGCGCGCCGCAGCCCCGGTGCATTGGCGCGAGAGCGGGTGGTGCGTTTGGGTCTGCCGCTGCTCTTTGGGTGGTTGGTGGTTGGACCGGGTACAGCGCTGATCTTCCCGCTGAGCGCTGGGGCAACGGTGCCCGAGGCGCTGGCGACCCTGCGCCCCAACGCGGCCCATCTTTGGTTTCTGAAGTTGATCCTGCCTTACGCCCTGGCGTTTGCCCTGCTGCTGGCTGTTTGGCCGGGTGTGCGGGCGCGACTGTCGGTTTGGGATCCGCCGCCGCCCGTGATTTTCGCGGTCTGGACGGCGGGGCTGGTTCTGATCACCCTTGTCACCCGCCCCGCGAATTTCGAGGCCTGGTTTTCCGGGCCACACACACCGGTCTTTGGCGCCTTGTGTTTTGGCGCCGGTGTGGTGATGGCGGCTTCGGGTCCGCGGTTTCAGGCCTGGTCGGCGCGCTGGGCGCCTTGGCTGGCGGCGGTTGCGCTGCTCCTCTACATCCCGCGCGTTCCCTACACGGTGGCGAAGTTCCAGGCGGGCACGCTGCTTTACCCCGACCTTCTGTTCTACACGGCGGTTGCCGTCGAATCGGCGGTTTGGATGACTGCGGCGCTCGGCTTTTCTGCGCGGGTTTTTCGCGGTCCGCGCCGTTGGGTCAGCGCCGCCGTCGCCGCCGTCTTTCCTGTCTACATTTTGCACTGGCCCGTGCAAAACCTGACGGCCTGGGCGCTGCGGGATGTGTTTGACAGCAAGGCGCAGGCGCTTGCGGTGCTTGTCGCGGTCGAGCTGGCGGTTGGGTGTTGCCTCTGCCGCGCGGTCGCGCGGGTTGGGGTTTTGCGCCGCGTCTTCGGGATGCGCGTGCGCGGGGCCTGGGGGGGTTAGGGT
>CALCPC010000190.1 GCA_937900975.1 uncultured Paracoccaceae bacterium | reverse complement strand
GTTGCAAGGCTTCGGTCAGGCGGCTTGCCACGCTGGGGGCATGTCGGCGGCGCCGGGTCTTCGTGGCCCCATATGGCTGTGTTGACGGGGTGATAAAGGCGGGAATATTCATACGGAAGTCCCATTTGCCGAAACCAGCGTTCGAAGAAGTCGAATGTACAGCATCGCCGATCTGCGTACCTTCGTCGTCATCGCCGAAACCGGCGGCGTGACGGCTGCGGCGCGGCGGCTTGGGATCTCTGCCGCGACGGCCAGCCACCGGCTGTCAAAGCTGGAGGCCGCGCTGCGCCTCACCCTGTTTCATCGCAACAGCCGGGTGGTGGTGCTGACGGCAGAGGGCCAGGTGTTTCTCGACCGAGTCCAGCCGATCTTGGCCGATCTTTCGCAGGCCGAGCGGGATGCGGGCAGCGGCGCTGCGGCGCTGACCGGGGTGCTGCGGGCCACCATGTCGCCATGGATCTTGTCGCGCTTTATCCTTCCCGCTTTGCCGGCTTTCCGCCGCGCACATCCGCGCCTGACATTTGAGTTTCTGGCGGTCGACCGCGATGTCTCATTGGTCGCCGAGGGGCAGGATTGCGGGATCCGCGTCGGCCAGCTTGAGGACAGCGCCCTGGTCGCGCGCAAGCTTTGCGACACCCGGCGGATCCTGTGCGGGGCGCCGGCGCTGTTGGACACGCTTGGCCCGCTCGACACGCCAGAGGCGGTGATCGCGGCGCCTTGGGTCACCTTGCCCTGGCAGCGGCGGTTGGCGGTGCGGGACGCCAGCGGGCGGCTGCGCGATGTGACGATCCAAAGCAGTTTGATGGTGTCAAATTCGGACATGCTGACCGAATGCGCCGTTCTGGGCTTGGGTCTCGCGATCAAATCGCGTCTGGCGGTGACCGCGGAATTGGACGCGGGCCGCCTGGTCGAGATCGACCCCAATCCCCTGTGGGCGCCCGCCGCGCCGATCTCATTCATCTATACGCCCGAAACCCGCACCAGCGAAAAGACGAAGCTTTTCGGTGCGCTCGCCAAGACGGCATTCGAGGCTTGCGGCAGCGCAGCGGCGCCTGCGACGCAGGCCGGCCCGCGCAAACGGCGCTAGCGCCCTTGCGAGACAAGCGGCGCGCGCGCGGCGCCGCAAACCAGGGCGCAGCCCCCGCTGCCGCCGGGATTATCTGCCAGAGTAAAAAAAGCTTATACTTTCATAACTGGTAAACTTAAAGCGCTAAGCTTTGTTACCTCAAAGTAACCATGCCAATTATGATTTCTTAAAGTCCCGCCCTCTAAAGGAAAGCCCGGGTGAGATGACGCTGTGGGGACAGCGTTTTGAAACGGGTGGTGTATGTCTTCGATCATTTCGGAGGGCGCAAGTCTATTTGCGACGACTGGTATTCCTGTCTATGGCGTCTCGGACGTTGAGATTTTTGAGGAAAACGGATCAAAATATCTGGCTGTCGCCTCCGCCGGCAGCGATGCGTTGGTCGTTTTCGATATCGACGGCGCGATGCCAAGCGTAACGGGATCGGCGACCGAAACCGACACGTCCGGCACCAATGTTCTGGTCAATGTTACGGTTATCGATGGGCCAGAGGGGCAGCGGCTTTTGGCGGGCGGGCGCTATGACGACAATCTCGGCATCTACGACGTGACGGGCAGCGGCGCGTTGACCCAGACCGCCGATGTCAGCGACAGCGCGGGGCGGCTGGACAACATCACCGTCGCGGAAAGCGTGCGGATCGGCGGCATGACTTATGTCTATGTCGCCAGCGGCGGCGACCGGGGCTTCGCCACCTTCGAGTTGCGCGAGGACGACCGCTTTGTCCGCACCAACATCGCGCTCAAGCAGAAATGGGCGGTCGACGATGTCACCGTGTTGTCGCATATCCCACTGCACGGCAAAGATTTTCTGTTTGCGGCCTCCGGCTTTGACGCCGGCGTCACGGCCTTTATCCTGGGCCCCGATGGTCGGCCCGAAGCCGGTCAAACCTTCACGTCCGCCAAAGCCAGCACGGGTCTTTTCGGGATCACCGATGTCGCCGGCGCCGATGTCGATGGCCGCGCCTACATCGTGGTTGCGTCCTCGGGCACTGACAGTCTTTCGGTGTTGCGCGTGTCCAAAGGCGGCAAGCTGAAGGAAAAGGACGTGCTGCTCGACCAGGCGGGGATGCGCATCGCCAAGGTGCAGGAGTTAGAGACAGTCACCTATGACGGCCGGGTCTATGTCTTTGCTGGCGGCGGCGACAACGGGATCTCGGTTTTTGAGCTGACGCGCGTGGGCAAGCTCAACCATCTTGAAACCATCGCCGACGATTTCGACACAGCGCTAACCAATGTGTCGGCCATCGCGGCGGAGGTTGTCGGCAGCACAGCGCAGGTTTGGGTCGGCTCCAGCACCGAGCATGGGGTGACGCGCCTTGAGGTCGATCTGGACCGGTCCGGGATCACGCAATCGGGAGTGAACAAGCCCGACGTGCTGATCGGCACCGCCGGCGACGACGTGCTATGGGGCCGCGGCAAGGATGATGAGATCCGGGGCGGCGACGGCGCCGACCGGCTGATCGACGGGCGGGGCAACGATCATCTTTGGGGCGGGGCCGGCGCCGACGTCTTCGAGTTCATCGACGACAACCGCTCTGACTTCATTTACGATTTTGAGTTTGGCGTGGACAAAATCGACGTCAGCGATTGGGGCCCGTTGTTCTCCTACAAAGACCTGACCATCGGCACGCGCGAAAAGGGCGCTGCCATCCTGTTCGGCGACGAGATCATCCGGCTGCGAAACCCCGATGGCGGCCCCTATGACGCGGCGCTTTTGGACAGCCTCGGGCAGGATGATTTCATTTTTGGCTAGAGCATTTTCCGTTCAAAGCAGGTCAGTCATCATCAGAAATCGCGTTCAAGATCAGCATTTTGCTGATCTTGAGATAGCGATTTCTGATCCAATGTGAACGGAAATTGCTCTAGCGCATCGGTCCGCGAAGGGGCAGCAGAGGATGCAGTGCGCCGGCTCGGAATAAGCTGGGTGCTGGCCACGGTTTTCGGTATCGAGCGGTTTTGCGCGGGCGCAAAGGCATAGCCCCCCGATGGAGGGCTAGACATGGGCAGGGTGCTTGCCGCGTCACACTCATTGGCCCCAAAAACCATCGGCAAAACGGCCCGCGCGCAGGGCGTCTTCGCGCGCCGTAAAAGCCAACACCGCGCAACCGACACGCCACGCCGTCGCCCGCCGAGGCAAAACCAAGCACGACCGTTCCGACCCGTCCTCGACCATGCACGGCTGGTCCTCAAAAGCGCGACTACAAGATCATCAAACCCGACCAGCCCCGTCCCACGACAGCCCACATATTCACGCTCTGTTCTGGTTTTGCCAAGCCCTTCGCCAACCCGCACCGCATCCACCAACGCCCCAAAATCCTTGTTGTGTCTCAACGACACTTCCTGATAAACCCGCAAGCGGAGACGTGGCCGAGCGGTCGAAGGCGCTCCCCTGCTAAGGGAGTAGACGGGAAACCGTCTCGAGGGTTCG
>CALCPC010000189.1 GCA_937900975.1 uncultured Paracoccaceae bacterium | reverse complement strand
CCCGCGCCCGCAGGCAACAGCGCGGGTGCGGGTGCCGCAAGATCGGGGTAGATGCGGCGTAAATCCTCCGCCCGCGGGTGCCAGACATAGTCCGGATCGCCCGGCACCGGCCCCCAGAAAAGCCGCCCGCCCAGCCGCCAGGGGTCGAGCACAAGGCCCTCGAACAACGCGTCCCCGCGCCGCCCGATGATCGCCGTGCTGTGGTCGATGCGAAAAGGGTTGTCCGCGTTGGCGATGGCGCGGTGCATCTCTAGGGTGCGAAAATTCTCGGCGTCGAGCCGGCGCTCGATATCCTCGGCCCAATGCCAGCAAAGCCCGCGGGGCCTAAGGCCCAGGTTGACCTTTGTGTTGTGGAGCAGCGGCGGGTCGGTGATGCGATAGGCCGCGGCCAGCGTGCGGGTATGCGCAAAGGCCAACGCGGCGGCCCGCTCTGCTTCGCCGGGGGCGATGTCCGGGCCAAGATCGCGGAGCGCCGCGGCAAGGTCGGCGACCTCCTCAGCCGCGACCGCCCGGTTCGTTTCTGGCGGCGCGACACAGGCCGACAGGGCCCAAAGGCAAAAAAGCAGCGCCGCAGAAAGCCGGCTCACGCGTCGGGCTCCAAAACGTTGGGGAAGGTCTTTGCCAGGACCGCCGCATCGATGCGCAAAAGCGCGTCATAGCTGTCGGGTCGGAACGGGTCTTCGGCGGCAACCACCTCGCGCCCGAGAACCCAGCTCAGCCGCCCGGCGTCAAGATTGCCCCGCACAAAGGGCTCCGTGCCAAAATAATCCCACAGCGCGGTCAAAAACCCCTCATCCGCGGCCAGCTCCTCACGCCGCCGGTCAGCATGGCGCTTGCGCGAGATCAAGGGCGTTGGGCGACCTTTCGCGGCGCGGCGAAGCGTGAACTGATAGTCTGTGCCAGGCAAACGGCTGGGAAAACCGGGATGTTTTTGCATATCCGGGTTCGGACCCCGGCAGCGGCGCCGCCGAGGGCCTTTCTTTCGCCGAGATCAGCCTTTGCCGGTGAACACCGGCTCGGGCACAAAGATCGGCACCGGATCGGGCGCAGGCTCTTCCTGCTGGCCGCAGGCGGCAAGACCGATGACAAGGGCCAGCACGGCCAGTTTAATCGGGGTGGTCATAGGACGTTCCTTTCGCGGACTGTCAAATATTCGGAAGAGCCGACGAACGGCAACATCCAGCCTGAACCCTACGGATTCCGGTCCGAAATGCAAATATCCGTTACCGGGGCGCCCGCTTCGCCGCGGCGTTGCGCAAATCTGCACCAGCGCGCACGGTTTGCTGCACGCTCCAAAACCGCCGAAACCGCCGCGCTGGCCGTCGGCGGAAGCGCGCCGTCGCATTGCCCCCCCGCCGCAATCCGAAGCGTCGCACCGCCCGTCACCGCAACGATGGGAGAGAACCCCCGAAGCCGCCGCAACGCCCGCCAAACATCCTGGCGGACCTGATGCGCGAGACACAGCGTTGAGACAGCGTGGCGCGGCACCAACACAGTCGCGACGGCAAGATCCATCCGCCCGCGCCCCCGTCGCAACACCCGCACCTGCCGGTCCTGCCGCTCAACCACCCAACCCGCGTCGCCCTGCGCAGGCCGGTCAGCGCGACCGGGACGGAGCCGCGACCGGGGCACGCTCGGGCCGCCGCGCGATCATGTCGATCTCAACCAGCGCCCCCAGCGCCAAGGCGGTCACGCCAATCGTCGTCCGGGCCGGCCGACGATCCGATGGAAAAGACTGCGCGTACACACGGTTGAAGCCCTTATAGTCACGCTCAAACTCAGCAAGATAGCAGCGGCATTGCAAAACATGCGACAGGTCAAGCTCCAGCGCCGCCAGCACCATGTCGAGGTTGTCCAAAACCCGCTTGGTCTGCGGTTCGATCCCCTCGGGCAAGGGGGCGTCGGGATCGGCGGGATCGGTGGGCATTTGCCCGGTCAGAAACACCCACCCCTCAGCCTCTGTCGCGTGGGAAAACGGCGCAACGGGGCGCGGTGCGTTTGCAAGAGTGTGAAAAAGCATCGACGTCAACCTCCGTCCGGATGTCCAAAAGCAGCGTGAAAAACGGCGCCCCAGCGCGACCGGCAGAGGTGTCCGCTGCCACCCTCAGCACACCGCTGAGCAGCGCTTAAACCGCGGCTAAAGCGGAATATTGTCATGCTTTTTCCACGGGTTCTCCAGCCGCTTGCCGCGCAGCGAGGCAAAGGCGCGCACCACCCGACGGCGCGTGGAATGGGGCATGATGACCTCGTCGACGAAGCCCTTCTCGGCCGCCACGAACGGATTAGCGAACCGGTCTTCATAATCCTTGGTGTGTGCCGCGATTTTCTCGGGGTTCCCCAGCGCGCGTCGATACAGTATCTCTACGTCACCCTTGGCGCCCATCACGGCGATCTCGGC
>CALCPC010000188.1 GCA_937900975.1 uncultured Paracoccaceae bacterium | reverse complement strand
TGTCGTCGGTAGCTTCCTTTGCCCGGGTTTGGCGTATCCCGCTACTAAATTCAACAAAGGCGCGCGAAACATGCGCATTTTCGGTCGTTCCGTGGTCAGTTTGGCCACATTCCGCGCCTCTAGCCTGCTAAGCCAGACGCTATGACCGACACACCATCCTCGCTGAAAATCATTGAGCAACGGCTGCTATGGCTGTCGCATTGGATGATCCACAACGCCAATCACCTCCGTCCCAAAGCCGATGGGATCAAGGTCGGCGGTCATCAGGCAAGCTCTGCCTCGATGGTGGCGATCTTGACGGCGCTGTATTTCTCGGCACTGCGGCCAGAGGACCGGGTTGCCGTGAAACCCCATGCCTCCCCCGTTTTTCACGCCATGCAATATATGATGGGGCAAGAGACGCAGGCGCGGATGGAGAATTTTCGCGGCTTTGGCGGCGTCCAAAGCTATCCCAGCCGGACCAAGGACGTCGATGACGTCGATTTTTCCACGGGCTCGGTCGGGCTTGGCGTCGCGATCACGGCCTTCGCCGCGATGGTCCAGGATTACGTCGCGGCGAAGTCATGGGGCGCGGACCTGCCACAGGGCCGGATGATCGCGCTGGTGGGCGATGCAGAGCTTGACGAAGGCAATGTCTATGAAGCGCTGCAAGAAGGCTGGAAAAACGATCTGCGGAACTGCTGGTGGATCATCGATTACAACCGCCAGTCGCTGGATGGGTTCGTGCGCGAGGGGTTGTGGCGGCGGATCGAGCGGATTTTTTTGGCCTTCGGGTGGAAGATCCTGCGCGTAAAATACGGCGCCCTGCAGCGCGCGGCGTTCCAAAAGCCGGGGGGTCAAGCGCTGAAGGAATGGATCGATACCTGCCCGAACCAGCTATACTCTGCGCTGATTTACAAGGGCGGTGCGGCCTGGCGGGCGCGGCTGCGGGAGGATTTGGCGCAGCAACCCACCGCACTGGCCCTGATAGACGGCTATGACGACGCGACCTTGGCCGCGCTGATGTCCAATCTCGGCGGCAATTGCGTGGCCTCGATGGCCGAGGCTTTCGCCAGCATCGACACGGACCAACCGGTTTGCTTTGTCGCCTACACGGTCAAGGGCTGGGGCACGCCAATTGCCGGGCACAAGGACAATCACGGCGGGCTGATGACGGGCAAGGAGATGGCCGATTGGCGCATGACCATGGGCATCGGTCAGGGCGAGGAATGGGACCGGTTCGCGGGCGTTGCCGATCCCTTGGCGCTGAAACGCTTCTTGGCCAAGGTGCCGTTTTTCGCCCGCGGCGCGCGGCGCTACCGCGACGATCGTGTCCCCGTGCCGGGGTTAGAGCCTTCGGGCGATGCCGTGACCTCCACGCAAAAGGAGTTTGGGCGTCTTCTGCACAAACTGGCCACCGGGCGGACCCCGTTTGCAGAGCGGATTTTGACCACCTCCCCGGATGTGACGGGGACCACTGGGCTGGGCCCTTGGGTGAACCGGCGCAAGAACTTC
>CALCPC010000187.1 GCA_937900975.1 uncultured Paracoccaceae bacterium | reverse complement strand
ACAATCTCGGGGATGATCAGCAGGCCCGACGCCCGGCTGGCAAGCTCCTCCGCCCAGGGCACGGTCGCGAACAAAAGATCGCGGGAGGCGAAGACATCGCGGTTGATTTCGTCTTGCGTCAAAACGGCGATCTCGCCGCAGCCCGCCGCCGTTGCGGCGCCGCCCAAAAGCGCGGCGCGTCTAGTCCAGTCCTGCATGGACGGATCCTTTCCCGATGAATGACCTGCCTTTGCCCGGTCTCCGCCGGATCGCGTTAACCTTATCACAGGCTTGGTGCGGCCACCAGAACGCCGCTTATCCAACGCCGAGAGCGGCCTCAATGTGCTGAGCGGCGCGGTCGAGCGCCGCGTCAAGCGGACCAAATCGGTCGATCATCGCGGTGATGGACGGGTGCGGGGTGCGGTTAAGCGTCCCGAGAAAGGTCGCAAGATCGCCTGCGTCCTCGATCCGGGCCAGTTCCGGGAAAAGCCCGACATCGTCTTCAAGCACAGCGACGGGCCGGCCGGCGAAGGCACCGTCCAAGATCACCGTGGAGGCCGGGCCGACCAGCGCGTGAACGGCCGCCAGCGCCTCGGTGATGGTGGCGCCCGCCATCACACCGGAGGCTGCGCGCGAGACGACGATATTGGGGCAGGTCGCCACAAGGCGGTCTTCGCCGGCGCGCGTTTCGGCCTTGTCGCGGCCGCGATGCGGTCGGATCATGACGCCAATATCGGGGTGGGCGGTGGCGAAACGCGCGACCATATCGAAAAACCCCGCAACGTGCCGGGGCCCAAACCGGTCGCCCCGCCAGCGGAAAGAGTGGCAGAGAAGGATCCGGACAGCGTGCGCGCCCATCCATTTTTGCAGCGCCGGGTCCTGGGGCAAGACCGCCGGCCAGAGCGGCGCTTTCACAAAGCCCGCGACCCGCACCCGCGCCAGCGTCGCGGCGCTGAGACCCGCATGAAGCGGGCCGGGTGCCTCCCACAACAGAACCGGGTCAGAGGCGTAGTCATAGGGCTTCGGATCTGGAAACGCATTGACGCCAAGCTGATAGACCCCGTGCTGGAGAAAGATCGCCCGCCGCCGAGCGGCGCTAAGCAACCAGGCGCGGTGGCGCCGCGACGGGATTTCGTAATTTGGGTCGGCGATAGACAAAACCGCATCCGCCTGCAGGATGGCCAGAACGTCCCGGGTTTTCATCCTCAGCTTGGATGCGGCCCGCATCGGCACCCCGGATGCCGCAAAGGCCGCGCCGATCCCCGGCTGCTGGCGGATCAACCGGTCCAGCGCGATAACCGACAGCGCGACCCGCCGCCGCGCGCCCAAACGGCAAAGCACGGGTGCCAGCGTCTCGGCGTCCGGGGGGCCGTTGAGATAGGCCAAAAGCCGTGGTTTTGCCACGGCTTAGGCCCTTTCGCGGTTGGCTGTGCCGGTCGCGCGCCGTCTTGCGGCCACGGTCATTGCGCGCGGTTTCCTGCGGGCGGGCCGGTCCGCTGCG
>CALCPC010000186.1 GCA_937900975.1 uncultured Paracoccaceae bacterium | reverse complement strand
GGAACTCCGCGCCATCGTCGACTAAACCTGCCGCTCGGTCGTGGGCTGCGCGAGCGAGATCCTGGCCTGCGCCGACCTTTTGGCCAATTTCGACGCGCAGATCCCCGTCACAGTGGAGCTGTCCGAGGAAATCTCCACCGCCACGACGGCGCAGCGGGCCGATGTCAGCCGCTGCACCGCGGCGATGCGCGACATCTCAGAGGCCGCCGAAGAAACCGCGACCCGCGCGCGGGACGAGGCGGGCGCGGCGCGGCGGCTGAGCGCGACGGCGACCAGCCTTGACACCACGCTTAGCAAGTTTCTCCTCGCCGACGATACGATGGTGGAGGCGGTCACGGCCCGCGCGCGCGAGGTCGAGCGCCGGTTCGAGGCCGCGCTTGGCGCCGGCGAAATCACGATGGAGGCGCTCTTCTCCGCCGACTACCGCCCGATCCCGGGCGTCGCGCCCGCGCAATTTATGACCGATTTCGTGCCGCTGACCGACCGGATCCTGCCCGATCTGCTGGAGGGCGTCTACGCGCTGGGCGACTTCCTTGAGTATGCAGTGGTGATCAACAAAGATGGATTCTTGCCGACGCATAACAAAAAATTCTCAAACCCCCCGCGGCTCGACGATCCGGTGTGGAACGCGGCCAACGCCCGCAACCGCCGCTTTTTCTCAGACCGCGTTGGGCTCACCGCCGGCCGGTCAACGGCGCCGGTGTTGATCCAGTCCTACCGGCGCGACATGGGGGGCGGCAAATTCGTGACCATGAAGGATATCTCGGCCCCCATCACTGTGCGCGGACGACACTGGGGCGGTTTTCGGATGGGCTACAAACCCGCAGCCCTCAAATCCGCGCTGGTCCGCGCGGCCTAAGCCCGCCCAAGGACCAGGCGCCGCGCTTTTCGCGCCGGCGGCCACGGGCCGAGGGGCGGGAAACTGTCCCCACATCCAAGCTGGCCCACGCGCCCTAAGGCCCGCCCGAGGACCAGGCGCCGCGCTTTTCGCGCGGTTTGCATCAGGCCGAGGGGCGGCAAACTGTCCCCACACCCGCGCTGGCCCACGCGGCCTCGGGTGCCGGAACGCCCCAGGCTTTCCGCGTCGGTCGCAATGGACCGCCGCGCGATGCGCTCACCGCGCAAGCACAGGTGGGCACATTGGTGGTGGTCTTCGGCACTGTGCTCTGCGCCGGGGGGCGCTGCGATGGATGGTTTGGGTCTTCTCTATCGGCGGCGCTGGGCGCCGCGCGGGTTGAAACGGCCATCAAACCCGCACTGGTCCGCCCGGTCTGGACCATCAAGAGACTGGTACGCCCCGCCCGGACCACCAAGAGACCAAACCACCCCGCCTTGGCCAGGAAAAGACCAAGCGATGCCGCGTTTTTCCGGCCGGCTGCCATAGGCCGAGGGGCTGGTAACTGTCCCCAGATCCGCGCTGGCTCACGTGGCCTAGCGTGCCCGAGCGCCGCAGGATTTCCGCGTCGGGCGCGATGGACCGCGGCGTTATGCGCTCACCGCGCGCGCAGGTGCGCGTGGTGGCGGTCTTCTGCGCTGTGCTCTGCGCGGGGCAGCGTGATGAGCGGGATGGTTTGGGTCTTCTCGGTTGGGCGGGGGTTGGAGGGATCTGAGTGTGGTTTCGGGGCGCTTTGAGCGGGGCGAAAGGGCCTTGGCAG
>CALCPC010000185.1 GCA_937900975.1 uncultured Paracoccaceae bacterium | reverse complement strand
ATTCAGGGGCTGCCGCCGACGCCGATTGCGAACCCCGGGCGCGCCAGCCTGATGGCGGCGGGGCAGCCGGATGCCACGGACTTTATCTTTTTCGTGGCGGACGGGACGGGCGGGCACGCATTTGCCGAGACGCTGGACGAGCATAACCGCAATGTGGCCCGCTGGCGCGAGATCGAAGCGGAGCGGCAGCAGGAGAACGACGGCGGGTGATGCGTTAAGTCGTGGTGGGCATATTGCCCACCCTACGGGTGTGTTAGCGTTTTCAAGGGATTGTCGATTTCGGTAATGATTTGTTAAGGTTAGCGTACGCTGTGCGGTGCGTGGGGCAACCTGAATTGGCTTGACAGATCGAACGGTCACACGTATAACTTGTGACAAGCTAGAAGAAGTGGGCAAGCGGCCTCGGAGTGATCCGATGGTCGCTTTTTCATTTTTCTCGTGCGGAGATTATCCCAACGCATGAGAGGTCAGACTGAATGACACTGATTACCCCGGAGGCCGAAGAGGCCCGGACCGAAGAGCTGTTGCTGTCGGTTCAGGTTTCGCTCGCAGATATGCGGCGGCGTTTTCAAGCCTTCTCAGAAAAGGCAGCAACCGGGGAGGAAATCAAGGAAACCGACGTGAACGGCGCTTTGTCAGCGATGACGAAGATGACTGCGAGCGTGCAGAAGGCGGAGACGCAACTTGGAGAACTCCGAAACGCACGAGCGGGCATTGTCCAGGCCGGACATGCCATCGACCATGACGCAGCCCGCGCTGAGATTCGGTGCGCGCTGGGTCGCTTGCGCGCCTGTTGCGGCGCAGGAGCGGTTTCTGGATGAGTTGGGAGAGGGCGCCTTGTGCGCCCTCCCTTTTCTGTTCGAGTTCTGGGCCATGGAGCATCAGCTGCCGCCCGAGGGTGATTGGCGCAACTGGGTGATCATGGGAGGGCGCGGGGCCGGCAAGACACGGGCCGGTGCCGAATGGGTGCGCAGCATGGTCGAGGGGGCCATGCCGCTGGATCCGGGTGTTGCGAAACGTGTGGCGTTGGTCGGGGAGACCATCGAGCAGGTGCGCGAAGTTATGATTTTTGGCGACAGTGGCATTCTGGCCTGTTCGCCGCCCGACCGCCGCCCGACCTGGGTGTCGGGGCGCAAGCGGCTGGAATGGCACAATGGCGCGGTGGCGACGGTGCATACGGCCTTTGACCCGGAAGGGTTGCGGGGGCCACAGTTTGATGCCGCCTGGGTCGATGAGCTGGCCAAGTGGAAGAAGGGTCAGGAGACCTGGGACATGCTGCAATTTGCCTTGCGGCTGGGGGACGACCCGCGGGTCTGCGTGACCACGACGCCGCGGAATGTAGAGGTTTTGAAGCGCCTGCTGGAACTCCCGTCGACGGTGGTGACCCACGCGCCGACCGAGGCGAACGCGGCCAATCTGGCGGCGTCCTTCCTCGAGGAGGTCAAGGCGCGCTATGCCGGGACCCGGCTGGGCCGGCAGGAGCTGGACGGTGTGCTGCTCAGCGATGCGGAGGGCGCGCTGTGGACGACGGAGATGCTGGAGGCGACACGGCGCGCGGCACCGCGGTCCTTTGACCGGGTGGTGGTGGCGGTCGACCCGGCGGTGACGGCCAAGAGCACGTCGGATGCCTGCGGCATCGTGGTCGTGGGTGCGACGCTGGACGGGCCGCCACAGGACTGGCGGGCGCATGTGCTGGCCGATTGCACGGTGCAGGGGGCCAGCCCGACGGAATGGGCGCGCGCCGCTGTGGCTGCGGTCGAGACCTTTGGCGCGGACCGCATGGTGGTCGAGGTGAACCAGGGCGGCGATGCGTTGCGGGACGTGGTCCGGCAGGTGGACCCGCTGGTGCCCTACAAGGCCGTACGGGCCCGGGACGGCAAATCGCTGCGGGCGGAGCCGGCGGCGGCGCTTTATGAGCAGGGGCGGGTGTCCCATGCCGCGGGCCTCGTCGCGCTGGAGGACGAGATGGTGCGGATGACGCGCCGCGGTTTTGAGGGGCGCGGCTCACCGGACCGGCTGGATGCGCTGGTATGGGCGTTGCAGGAGTTGATGATCGAGCCCGCGCGGGAGCATCGGCGCCCCGGCGTTCGGCTGCTTGGCTGATGGGCCCTGCGGGGCGAGTTTATTTGGCGAGATGAAGCGGGGGACGATGTGCCCCTGTCGTTTGGGCGGCTCTGATCGGGGTCGCCTTTTTCTTTGGACTGGACGGGCCTTTGGCCTTGGGATCGCGTGAAGGAGACCCCCTTGTTTGATTTCTTTCGGAACCGGGCTGTGGCGGACGTACCAGAGCAGAAGGCAAGTGCGACGGGCAAGGTTGTGGCGTGGCAGTCGGGTGGTCGCGTCGCGTGGAGCCCGCGGGATGCGGTGTCGCTGACCAAGTCGGGCTTTTCCGGGAACCCGGTGGGGTTTCGGTCGGTCAAGCTGATTGCGGAGGCCGCGGCGGCCTTGCCGCTGGTGTTGCAGGATATGTCCCAGCGTTATGAGGCGCATCCCATTCTGGCGCTGCTGAAGTCGCCCAATCCCGGGCAGGGGCGGGCGGAGTTGCTGGAGGCGCTGTATGCGCAGTTGCTGCTGTCGGGCAACGCCTATGTGGAGGCGGTGGCCGGAGAGACCGGCGCGCCGCTGGAAATGCATGTGCTGCGGTCGGACCGGATGTCGGTGGTGCCGGGGCCGGATGGCTGGCCCATTGCGTATGAGTACCGGGTGGGGGGCAAGGTGCACCGGTTTGATGCGTCGGGTCCCGTTTCGCCCATCTGTCACATCAAGAGCTTTCATCCGCAGGACGATCACTATGGGTTGAGCCCGATGCAGGCGGCGGCGATGGCGCTGGATGTCCATACGGCAGCGTCGCGTTGGTCAAAGTCGCTGCTGGACAATGCGGCGCGCCCGTCGGGGGCGATTGTGTATCGCGGCACGGACGGGCAGTCGCAGCTGTCGGGGGATCAGTACGAGAGGTTGGTGAGCGAGATCGAGACCAACCATTCGGGTGCGCGCAATGCGGGGCGTCCGATGCTGCTGGAAGGCGGGCTTGACTGGAAGCCGCTGGGCTTATCGCCGTCGGACATGGAGTTTCAGAAGACCAAGGAGGCGGCGGCGCGGGAGATCGCGCTGGCCTTTGGGGTGCCGCCGATGTTGCTGGGGATCGCGGGCGACGCGACCTATGCCAATTATCAGGAGGCGCACCGGGCGTTCTACCGCCTGACGGTGTTGCCGTTGGCCACGCGGGTGGCGGCGGCGCTGGCCGAATGGCGGGGCGCGCAGACCGGCGAGGACGTGGCTCTGGCGCCGGATCTGGATCAGGTGCCGGCCCTGTCAGCGGAGCGGGACGCGCAGTGGGCGCGGGTGGCGGCGGCGGATTTCCTGAGCCAGGCCGAGAAGCGCCGGTTGCTGGGTCTGCCGGCGGTGGCCGAGGAGCAGGTGGATGGATGACGCCAAGCTGTTTGAGCGGTTTGCCTGTGCGCCGGGGCTGAAGCTGCAGGCGCATGAGCGGCGGAGGGAAGTGCATCTGGACAATATCTCGGCCCGGCTGGACCGGCTCGAAGAGTTGATGGAGCGGCTGGAAAAGCGGCTGTGGCTGACGGTGTACGGGGTTGTGGCGGTCATTCTGGCGACCGGGTTTCAATCGATCATGGCGGCGATACCGCATTAACCGAGGAGATGAGACATGCAGGCAGAGAGCGGTCTGGAGACGAAGTTTGCCCGTTTCGGCGAGGCTGTGGCGGTGCAGGATGGCCATGTGATCGAGGGCTACGCGAGCCTGTTTGGCGCGTGTGATCAGGGCGGCGATGTCGTGGCCAAGGGGGCCTATGGCGCGTCGCTGGACAAGATCACGGGCGAGGGCCGTTCGGTCAAGATGCTGTGGCAGCACGACCCGGCACAGCCTATCGGTGTCTGGGACGAGGTGCGTGAGGATGAGACGGGTCTATGGGTGAAAGGCCGCTTACTAACCGATGTTGCCAAGGGCCGGGAAGCCGCGTCATTGATCGCCGCCAAAGCGATTGATGGGCTGTCCATCGGCTATCGCAC
>CALCPC010000184.1 GCA_937900975.1 uncultured Paracoccaceae bacterium | reverse complement strand
CGATGAAGAAATCCGCGATGGGCAGGGCGCGGGTGCCGTCGGTGCTTTGCAGGTGCACCGTCGCGTCCAGCGCGATCAGGGCGGGCGATCCGTCACCGATGGGCGAGCCATTGGCGATATTGCCCCCGATGGTCGCGGCGTTGCGCACCTGAAGCGAGCCGTAGCGGCGCAAGAGTTCCGCGAAATCGGGATGCGCGCGGGTCGCCCAGCTCTCCACCTCTGCCAGGGTGACGCCGGCACCGATGCGGGTGCCCTCGGCCGTGTCCTCGATCCGCTGCAAGGCGTTCAGCCGGTGCAAAAAAGCGGTCTTGGGTAACGCGCGCAGCGCTTTGGTCACCCACAGACCGACATCCGTGGCCCCCGCGACAAGCGTCGCATCGGGGTTTTCGGCATACCAGAGGGCAAATTGGTCGAGATTGTCGGGAAGATAAGCGCCGGGGATGGCCAGCGCATCGGCATCGCCGGTCTCGGTTTGCAGGGTCTGGAGCGCATCTGTTTCGTCCCAGTCCCAATCCGGTGGCGCAGCGTTGTGGGCGGCGTCCGCGGCCCGCAGGATCGGCGCATAGCCCGTGCACCGACACAGATTGCCGGCCAAAACCTCGTCGAAATCCTGACGCCCGGTGCGAAAGGCGGTGTAAAGCGACATCACGATACCGGGGGTGCAAAAACCGCATTGCGCCCCATGATGGTCGATCATCGCGCTTTGCACCGGATGCAGGCGATCATCGGGGGCGGCGAGCCCCTCGACCGTGCGGATGGCGCGCCCGTGAAGCTGCGGCAGAAACAGGATGCAGGCATTGATGGCGCGGTGGGTCAGTGTCCCGTCTTCAAGACTGCTCAGCATCACAGTGCAGGCGCCGCAATCGCCTTCGTTGCACCCTTCCTTGGTGCCGGTCAGCCGGTTTTCGTCGCGCAGCCAATCCAGCAGCGTGGCCGTGGGATCGGGGTCAGTGAGGGTCACGCGCCGGCTGTTCAACAAAAATTGGATTTCGGCCATGGTCCTCTCTCCGATCAACGCTGCGTTGCAGTGCAGCGGAAACCGGGGGGCTTGGCAAGAGGCAAGCCGGTCGCGGGGGTTGCCAACGGGTTGATGCACCCTAGGCTTGGGGGTAGAAGAATCGAAGGGGGCAAGATCTTGGGTGAGGGGCTCAATCTCATGAAACTGTCGGTGGGATCCGACAGTGTCGATTGCCTGGCGAAATGGCAGGCGGCGCGGCGCGCCGAGGCTGCGGCCGCGGGTCGGTATGCGCATGTGACGCGGATGTGGCCCAAGCAAGCGGCGGCGCTGCTTGACGGGGGATCGCTGTATTGGGTCGTGCGCGGTGCCGTCGCATGCCGGCAGCGCATTTTGGCGTTGGACGCGCGGGTGGGCGCCGATGGGATCCGGCGATGCGGCATCGTGCTTGCGCCCGAGATCGTGTTGACCCAGCCCCAGCCCCGGCGCCCGTTTCAGGGGTGGCGGTATCTCAAAGACCAGGACGCGCCTGCCGATCTGGGCCCCTACCGCGCCGGCGAGACGGTGCTGCCGGCGAGCCTTGCCTGCGAGCTTGCAGCGCTTGGGGTGTTGTGACGGGGCGACCTGCCGCCGCGGCGCGCCAGTCCAGGGCGGAGACGGGCCTTAAATACGATGGGCCCTGAGAGAAAACGGGCCTGTCCTTTACGGGGGCTCCCGCCCCTCCGCCCATTGCGGCTGCAGCAGCGCTGGGCCAGCCCCCCCCGCCCCCGC
>CALCPC010000183.1 GCA_937900975.1 uncultured Paracoccaceae bacterium | reverse complement strand
TCTGCCCGCCCCTCCAAAAGCGTGAGATCGACGCGCCCGTCCATAATGCGGCCATGGCCCCGCCCAGCCGTCACCGGCGGCATGCCACCCAGAACGCGCACCGTCGCATCCGCAAAGCCGAAGGTCATCGCGGTGTGCATCTCACCGGCCAGGCGGCGCAGATAAAGCCGCAGATCGGACAGCGTGCCCGCGTCGATATGCTCTGCCAGCCAGCGGCGGACATTCGGGCGGATGCGCGGCGGCCAAAGGTCCAGCGCCGCGCGGTGGTCGATCCGGTCGGTGGCAAGATCAAGCGCCAGATCCCAGCCCGATGCCGTTGGCCAGACCGCACCGCTCAAGCCAAGCGTTCCGGCCGCCCCCATCAGCGTCGCCGCCCCGATCTCGACTTTTAGCGGCGCCACGGCGATGCGCAGCGTCGCATCGCCGCCCTCGAATGCCAGGGGCGGTTCGATCAGCGGATCCATGTCGGCCGACAGCCCGTTGATGCGCATTTGCGCAACCAGATGGGTGACCGTCCCGCTTGCGCCCCGCTCTAGCAAAACCTGGCCCTCGGCGCGCAGCGTCGCGTCCCGGGCCGTAACCTCCACCGCATCGATGCGCAGCAAATCACGCCACGGATCGTAGACGAGATAGATCTAGGCCAGCTCAAACGGCAGTGGCGCACCAGTGCCGGAGGCCAGCGTTCCAGCGCCAAGCGCAAGCACGGCATCCATCCGGGTCAGCGTCTCATCCGGGGCCAGTTCGACGGCGATATGGGCGTCGACCGGCGCGTCGATCTGCGCCAGCCAATCCAATGCGCGAAATTGGCTGGCAAGATCCGCGGGCCGTGCGTTGGTGATCCGAAATCGAAGGCGGCTGGCCCCGGTCGAAAGATCGGCGCTGGCATCGGCGGCGCTGCCCGTCGGTTCGGCCGCCGCGCCGGCGATTTCGGCCCGCAGCCGCGCCGTGCCGCGCCCGTCGCGGCGGATCACAGACGCCTCGGCGTCCGTGGCCTCCCACCGCTGCCCCCCACGCTCATCGCGAAAGCCGATCGCCACACCAGAGAGTTCGACGCGTTCCAACGCGGCCAGAAGCGGCGGCGCCTTGCCGCCCGCCATGCCCGAGACAAGCGTGCCAAGGTCGGCGCGGGGCGCGCCCCGGCCGGTCATCAAGGGCATCATCGGCCCGCTATCGGCCGCGCCAATTGAGAGATGCCCAGCGCTGTCGCGCAGGATCTGCACAGCACCGCCCTGGATCTGGAGCGCCCGGGGGCGCAGCATCTGCCCAAGCCCCGCGCCGATATCCAAAGCGGTGATCACACGCGGCAGATGCACGGCCAAATCGCCCTGCAAAAGCCGCACATTGTCCAACGTCAGACCCGCCGAGACTGTGCTGGGGTCAACCGAAAGGCCAATGCCGCCGATGCTGACCTCTGGTGCCCGGCCCTCGGCGGCCGCCTTCGGCATCGCGGCGGCGATGGGGCCATCAAGCCTGGGGATCCGCACCGTGCCGCCCTCGGTCGCGACCAACAGCGCCAGCGCCGCAAGCGCCGCGCCGGTCATCACCGCAGCGATGACAGAGCCAAGCTCTCGCAAACAAAATCCGCAAACCGAAGCAGTGCGGCGCCCCCGTAGGGGCGGCCGACTGGCCGGGGCGGCATGCCCCGGCGCATGCGCGCCCCAAAGCTGTTTCACCGGCCGATCCCGCCTCTGCGGTCGCTCTTGCACTTGGTCGTCATCGCAACATATCGCCCGCTAGCAGCCATCATAGTGAGGGACCAATGGCCACCGAAACCCCAGCCGAGATCGGACATACAGCCCCCGCATTCTCCCTGCCACGCGACGGTGGCGATGTTGTGTCGCTTCAAGACTTTGCGGGAAGTCCGCTGGTTGTCTTCTTTTATCCCAAAGACGATACCTCTGGCTGTACCAAAGAGGCTGTCGCCTTTACAACATTGCTGGATGATTTCGCCGCCCTCGGGGCCAAGGTGATCGGTGTCTCCAAGGATAGCGTTAAAAAGCACGAGAAATTCGTGGCCAAGCACGGTCTCGGCATGCCGCTTTTGTCCGACGAGGATGGCGATATGTGTGAGCGTTATGGGGTTTGGAAGGAAAAATCGATGTATGGCAAAACCTATATGGGCATCGAACGCTCCACCTTTTTGATCGGCGGCGACGGCCAGATCGCGGCGGCCTGGCGCAAGGTCAAGGTGCCAGGCCATGCCGAGGCCGTGCTCGACGCGGTCAAAGCGCTTTGACCCCAGCACCGGGATGAGGCTTGCGGAGGCTGCAACGGAGGTTTTGCGGACCGCCGACGCGCGCGCCAAAACCCAGGCTGCGCGCGCGCTGGCGTCGGAATGGCGCGCTTTTCGTGCCACCGGTGCCGCGCCGGCGCTGGGGCACGCCAATCCGCCCGCCCGCCCGGCGCGCCCGTAAACACCCCAACTCCTGGCCCCCATGGACGTGCCCCGCCGCCGGCCTGGCACCGCCGCCGGACGGCGCGCCATCCTGCACGCGATTGCGCATATTGAGCTGAACGCCGTCGATCTGCACCTCGACATCCTAGCCCGGTTCACGCATGTCCCGATGCCGCCGGGCTTTGCCGACGACTGGGTCCAAGCCGCCGATGAGGAGGCCAAGCACTTCACCCTTCTTGCAGATCGGTTGGAGGCGATGGACAGCTTTTACGGCGACCTCCCCGCCCATGCCGGAATGTGGCGGGCGGCGGAGGACACCGCCAACGATCTGGAGGCCCGGCTGGCCGTGGTGCCGATGGTGTTGGAGGCGCGGGGCCTCGACGTCACGCCCGGGATGATCGCTCTGTTAGAGAAAGCCGACGACAGCATGACGGTCGCTGCGCTGAAGACGATCTACGCCGAGGAGGTCGCGCATGTGGCCTATGGGTCCAAATGGTTCCATTTCCTCTGCGGACGCCACGAAAACGACCCGAAGGCGCAGTTTCACAAGCTGGTTCGAAAATACTTCCACGGGGCGCTAAAGCCGCCTTTCAACGTCGAAAAGCGCGCTGAAGCGGGGATTCCCCCCGATTTCTACTGGCCGTTGGCGACCGATTCTGAAATTTAGGCGAAATTTTGCCGATCCGACGCCGGGCGCGGGGCAACCCTGTTGCATTGTCACAGATTTTTGACCAAGTGGACCGAACGGCAGGGTGCGGGTAACCGGAAAAATCCGGCGCCGCGCAGACATGGGTAGTGCAGAATGAGCCAGACTGACGGGCGTGAAGATACGTGCGCCCCGCCTGCGGGCACTGTGACAAACACCGCTCTTTCCGAAAATCTCGAAGCCGGCGCGCATCTTTCTCGGCGTGCCCAGATCGCGATTGGCTCCGCCCTTGGCGTTTTGACGCTGTGGTCCATCGGCGCGGGTGCCTACATCGTGCTTGGGCTAACCGACGCGCCCGAAACCAGCGCCAGCAGCCCGGTGACCGCCGCTTACGAGGCGCGGCTTGCGGCCCTGACCGAGGAGCGCGACGACACCCGCCGGCGATATGCGGAAACGGCGCGCCGCTTGGACGCGGCGCTGGCTGAGATCGCGGTGCGCGAAGAAGACATGATGGAGATGATCCGCGCCCAGACAGAGATGTCGGCCCAGATCGCAGCATCGCGTCTGCAGCTAAAAGAACTGGGCGCGGCGCGCGACGCGGCGGAGGCTGAGGTCGCGGGCCTGACCGAAAGCCTGTCGCACCTAAGCGCCGCGCAATCGAAGGGCCTGATGGCGCTGGAGCTTGGCAACGCCCTGACCACCATGACCGGCGCGCTCGAAGATGCGGTGAAGGCGCGCGACACAGCCATCACCGATCTCGACCGGTTGGAGACCGAAGTCGCATCGCTTGAGCTGACGATGGAAATCGCGTCTGAGCGTCAGGCGCAGCTGGTCGCCGGGTTGGAAGACGCGGTGGAGATGGCGTTCAAACCGCTGGAGCAGATGTTCGACCGGTCCGGGCTTGACGTCGACAATCTGGTGCGCACGATCCGCAGCAGCTATTCGGGCTTTGGCGGCAGCGATGTGCCTGTCACCATCTCACCCCGCAGCTTCGACGATCCAGAGCTGAACGCGCGGTTCGCGGCCGTGATGGACGGCATGGACAAGATGAACATGATGCGCATCGCCTCCACCAAGGTGCCCTATGCGATGCCAGTCAAGGCGGCGCACCGCTTTACCTCGGGCTTTGGCACGCGCCGCGACCCCAAAACCGGGGGGCGGCGTGCGCATAACGGGATCGATCTGGCCGGCCCGCGCGGCACGCCGATTTTATCCACGGCCGAGGGCGTTGTCGTGTTCGCCGGCCGGCAATCGGGGTTTGGCAAGATGATCAAGATCCGGCACGAGTTCGGCTTTGAAACGGTCTATGCCCATCTTAACAAAATCCATATCAAGAAGGGGCAGCGGATTGCGCGCGGCGAGCATATCGGCGATATGGGAACGACGGGCCGCAGTACGGGGGTGCATCTGCATTACGAAGTCCGTATCGGCGGCCGTCCTGTGAACCCGATGACCTTCATAAAGGCGGCAAAAGATGTTTTCTAAAAACAAACCAGACGGTGACGGGCCGGGCACGGCCCCCAAACCCTCCAGCACACCGCCCGGCGCCGGCGCGCCCTTGTCGCCGCCATCGGGCGGC
Source organism: uncultured Paracoccaceae bacterium (assembly GCA_937900975.1). GTDB lineage: Bacteria > Pseudomonadota > Alphaproteobacteria > Rhodobacterales > Rhodobacteraceae > Algicella. The sequence continues at coordinate 15,730 of CALCPC010000183.1, read as the reverse complement.
CCCTCAAGCGCCGTCAGCAGCGCGCCGAAATCGAAGCCGAGCCCGTCCATTCTGTCGGCGGATTTGACGATCAAAGGCCACCTTAAAACCTCTGGCGATATCCAGGTCGAGGGCAATGTCGAAGGCGATATCGAGGCGCATCTTCTGACCATCGGCGAAAGTGCAACGGTCAAGGGCGAGGTGGTCGGCGACGATGTTGTCGTGACGGGCCGCGTCGTCGGGCGCGTTCGGGGCCTTAAAGTGCGGCTGACCTCAACCGCGCGGGTCGAGGGCGACATCGTCCACAAAACCATCGCGATCGAAAGCGGCGCTCATTTCGAGGGATCGGTGCAGCGCAGCGACGACCCCCTGAAAGCGACGTCCAAAACCGCGGCGCCGGCCAGCCAGGCCTCCGCCGCCGAATAAGCCGGCATAAGACCGGAACCACTGACGCACCGCTCCGGCGGTGCTTTTTTTTGGCACGACCGTCCCCGCCCATCCCGCGAATTGCCCCGGGGCTAAGGGCCCTATCAGGCGTCCGACGCCGCTTGGCGCGAATGACGGGCCGGGTCACAGGGCGCGCTCTACATCGGCAGGGATCGCAGCGATGCTCGAGTCGGACGGATTTTTCGCAACCCCTTTGCCCTGAACCGGCCTGGGTTTGCCCCGCAGCATGGCGCGAAAAGCGTGGGACACACGGTCTTCTGCGTGGCGCAGAGAACGCCGATTTCCGGCAGCGACAGATGGGCGCGTTTTTCGCCCACTGCCATGGCACAGCGGCCAAAGCCCCGGGCTTATCCGGCGGCGTGCGCGCGGGGAAACAGCAACCGTGTCCAATCCCGCTTGCAAAGCGCTCGGCTAGGCCCCGCCATGGCCGCAAGCGCCCGGATGCGCGTGCGCCGGGAAGGGGGTTTTGGGCCATGGCGCCGGCGACGGACCCGCGCCAAGCGCCAGCCACCGGTGGATACCCCTACCCCGTCACTCCAAAACCGAAACCAGCATTCGCAAATACAACGCCAGCCACGGGTCCCGGAGGGCCAAAGGCGCAGCGCCCCAGCGTTCTGATCGGGAGCGACAACCTTCCGACCCCAACGCACCCTTGGTTCGCATTGGCTCAGAAATCGCCAATCTTGAACGCCTATCTCAACAGCACTTGCCTCAGCTTGACCCAAAACCCGCATAAGCGTTTCGCAATAAACTGGATCCACAACGCTGCCCGACGTCAAAGATTTCAACGCGTTCTGGCGTGCTTGATGTTTCAAGTATTCCATGAAGCGCAGGACGGGCCCGCGGCGGCCCTGCTTTTTACAGCGGCAGGTTCGTCGTGTCGTGTCAGTCCGAACCGCGTTACGACCCGTTGAGAGGAGCGTTTTGCCAGTGGGCGACCCTTTTGGCCAGATCGGCGCGTCAGGCGGGATCGTCCGGCGCCCGGCGGCCCCTCACGCCTCGGCTTGCGCGTCGCCGCGGCTCTTGCCGCTCATATCCAGGGCCAGGGTTGCCGCCATGAACCCGTCAAGCTCTCCATCCAGCACGCCCTGCGTGTCGGAGGTTTCCACATTGGTCCGCAGGTCTTTGACCATCTGATAGGGCTGCAGCACGTAAGAGCGGATCTGGTTGCCCCAGCCGATATCCCCCTTGGCGTCATGCGCCTCTTGGATCGCCTCGGTCCGCTTCCTCATTTCAAGCTCGTACAAACGCGACTTTAGCGCGGCCATGGCATTGGCGCGGTTCTGGTGCTGCGATTTCTCGGAGCTGGTGACAACGATGTTGGTGGGAATATGGGTGATGCGCACGGCAGAATCCGTCGTGTTGACGTGCTGCCCGCCGGCGCCAGAGCTGCGATAGGTGTCGACGCGGATCTCGGACGGGTTGATGTCGATATCGATGGTGTCGTCTACGACCGGATAGACCCAGACAGAGGCAAAGGATGTCTGGCGTTTGTCGGCAGAGCCAAAGGGCGACATGCGCACCAGCCGGTGAACCCCGCTTTCTGTTTTCATCCAGCCAAACGCGTTGTGGCCCTTAACAAGATAAGTGGCCGATTTGATGCCCACCTCCTCGCCACCGTTTTCCGAGACAAGTTCCACTTTGAACCGGCGCTTTTCGGCCCAGCGGACATACATCCGCGCCAGCATCTGCGCCCAGTCATTGGCCTCGGTCCCACCGGCGCCGGCATTGATCTCGACATACGTGTCGTTGGCATCCGCCTCGCCGTCGAGCAGGGCTTCGATCTCGGCTTCGGCCGCGGTGGTTCTCAGCGCCGCGATGGCGGCCTCGGCGTCGGCGGTCACTTCTGCGTCTTCCTCGGCCTCGCCAAGCTCCAAAAGGTCGATTTGGTCCCGAAGCTCTCCCGATAGGGACTTGAACCGGTCGATGGCGCTGGCCAGGGCCTGACGCTCTCGCATCAGTTTTTGCGCGCGCGCGGGGTCGCTCCAAAGCGCGGGGGCTTCGGAGAGGGCGTTATACTCCTCCAAGCGATGCTCCGCCGTGTCCCAATCCAGCCGCTGGCGCAGGAGGGCGAGGGATTTTTCGATCTCGGCGACGTGGTTTTCAGTCTCGGCACGCATGGGGTGGCGGCGACGTCCTTGATAAGCGGGTGGGTTCGCTTCGTCTTAGTCGCTGTCCAAACGGGCGGCAAGGGGTCTGCCGCCTGGCCGTCGCGGGGTTTCGGGGGGTGGTGGTCGGCGCCGGTGTCACAGCGCGCGACGGGGACTTCGCGGCCGTGCGACCGGTCCACCGCCGGTTCTGACCTTGGGGCGCAGCGTCGCGCCGATCAACGTCCAGGGGACATAAATCGCCCAGCGCCGCTCTCCGGCCCCGTCGCGTTTGGTCAAACCCCCGAGCCATCAAGGGTCCCATACCGTGTTGAAAGCCCTGATTTCGGGCAACATTCTGGGGTTTCGGTTTCCACAACACGGCAAAGGCCGATGCCATGCACGCGACGGAACTGCAAACTGCAACCCGTTTTAGTAAAGCCCCCCGGACGGGAGGACGCCAAAGCCCTGTTTTTGCGGCAGGACCGTGCGTTGCCCACGCACCGTAACCTCCGCCGCGCCGCCGGTGGACTGGCTGAACAAGGGCAGGTTGGCGCCCATTGCGAAACCGCCATCGATATAGCGCCCGGAAGAGCCGATGGCCGGCTCCTCGCCCAGGCGGAAAAGCTCTGCCACGATGTGACGGCCGCTGGAATTGTTGCCAACGCGCACGCCAGAGCCGCGGTCGATCTTTACCAGCACGCTGTTTGGCGGCTGCGGACGCTCAAAATTGTTGAACTCTTTCAACGCGGTCTTCATGAATTCGGCAAAGACCGGGCCGCACATGGTTCCCCCATAGGCCCCTCGGCCCATCGGCCGGGGCTGATCGAAGCCCATATAGCAGCCCGCTGCGATCTGCGGCGTAAAGCCGATGAACCAGACGTCCTTGCTTTCGTTCGTGGTGCCGGTCTTGCCCGAGATCGGGACGCCAAGCTTGCCGACGCTGTTGGCCGCCGTGCCGCGGCTGACCACGCCCTGCATCATTGAGGACAATTGATACGCCGTCACCGGGTCCATGATCTGACGGGCGTCGTTCCATATCCAGGGCAGTTTCCCGGGCCGCGCGTCCTCGTCTCCGCAATAGCGACATTTCCGCTGATCCTGGCGGAAGAGCGTGTTGCCATAGCGGTCCTGCACGCGGTCGACCAGCGCAGGCTCCACCTGCCGCCCGCCATTGGCAAACATCGAATAGGCGGCGACCATCTTGTAAAGCGTCGTCTCGCCCGCGCCGAGCGAGTAGGACAGGAACGCCGGCATATCCTCATAAACGCCGAACCGTTCGGCATATTGGCTGACGCGGTCCATGCCGATGTCCTGCGCGATGCGCACGGTCATCAGGTTGCGCGATTGCTCGATGCCTGTGCGGATCGGCGCCGGTCCGTAGAAACGGTTGGAGGCATTGGTCGGCCGCCAGATCCCAGCGGCGGTGTCGACCTCGACTGGGGCGTCGACCACGATCGTGTTGGGGTTGTAGCCGCTGTCCAGCGCCGCTGCATAGACGAAGGGTTTGAAGCTCGACCCCGGCTGCCGCGGGGCTTGGGTCGCGCGGTTGAAGACGGAGTGCTGGTAGGAAAACCCGCCCTGCATCGCCAAAACCCGGCCTGTCTGCACATCCATCGCCATAAAGGCGCCCTGGATTTCGGGGATCTGGCGCAGCGTCCAGCGCTGAAAGGCGCCGTTCTCGATCACCGCGCGCACCAGCACCACATCGCCCACTTGCCAAAGGTCGGCAGGCCGGCGGGGCTTGGCGCTGGGTCGGTCGGTGGCCCGGATCCGCTGGATCCAATTCGCATCCTGGAGCGTCAAGAAATGGCCGTCGGCGTCCTCCTCGACACCCTCGATGCCGATGCGGGCCGCGTTGTCCCCTACCTCCAGCACAACCGCAGGGATCCAACCGACGAGGTCGCGCGACACGCGCGTCTGCGCAAGCGCGGCGCGCCAGCTCTCTTCATCCTCCAGCGCCTCGGGGTCGAGCGTGGCCAGCGGGCCGAGATAGCCCCCGCGAGAGCGGTCGTATTTCTCCAACCCGCGCCGCAGTGCCTCGGCGGCCTTTGCCTGAAGCGGCGGCTCGACTGTGGCGCGGATCGGCAGTCCGCCACCGAAAAGCTGATCTTCGCCGCCCGGCAGCCGCGCGGAAAGCTGACGCCGGATCTCGTCGGTAAAATAGTCCCGCGGCGGCAGCGCGCCGCGCGCGGACAGAAAATCCCCCGATTGCACGGTGCGCAACGGCTCGGCCTTCTCGGCCTCATAGGTCTCTCCGTCGATATACCCGTTCTCGAACATCTCTTTCAAAACGAAGTTCCGGCGCCACACCGCGTCATCGTAGTTGCGCACGGGGTGAAGCCGTGCGGGGCGTTGCGGCAGCGCCGCGAGGTATGCCGCCTCCGCCGGCGTCAACTCCTCCAACGACTTGGCGAAATACGTCAGCGCCGCCGACGTGATCCCGTAAGAGTTTTGCCCAAGGTAGATCTCATTAAGATAGAGCCCCAGGATGTCGTCCTTGGTCAGCGCCTGTTCGACCCGCACGGCCAAGATCAGTTCTTTGATCTTACGCTCCACCTCGCGGGACCCGTCGAGAAGGAAGTTCTTCATCACCTGCTGTGTGATGCCCGAGGCGCCCCGCAACCGTCCGCCCTGCAGCCAGTCAAAGATGGCTTTGCCAAGCGCCAAGGGATCAAAGCCTGCATGGGTGTAAAAATTCTTGTCCTCGGCACTGATAAAGGCCTGCTTGATCAGCGCCGGCACCTCATCGACCGGCGTGAAGATGCGGCGTTCTTGCGCGAATTCGTCCATCACCAGCCCGCGGGCCGAATAAACCCGGCTGATCGTCGCCGGCTCATACTGGGCCAATTGCTCATGATCGGGCAGATCTTTGCTGTAGAAAAAGAAAATCGCCCCGATGGCCATCATGACGGCGATCAGGCCGAGGCTGGCCCAGGCGAAGAGAAACCCGAAGAAATTCAGCACTGCACGCACGGTGACGGTCCTTGTCTCTAATAATGTGGCGAGGCCCGGGCCCGTGGCCGGGGCTTCGCTGTGGCACGGAATCCGATCCCGCGGCCTTGACATGTTTATCGTCTGTTCCGCGCGGTCGATCAAGGGCTGTCGGGCCGCCCGGCGGGTGGCCGCCGGCGCACTGTCTTAAAAAAGCGGGTAAAAAGCGATTGTGTTTCGCCTGCCGCAGGCGATAGTCTGACGAGATCCGACATGTGTCGGAGCCAGTAAATTTGGCGCAGAAGCGTGATTTCTGGGCGATAGGCGACTGGATCGCCGCGACACTTTTACTCCCCGCCCTGCGCCCGGTGCCCCTTCACCGCCCCGCCCGATTTTCCAGGGCACGACCGATGAGCGCCCCCTGGCGCTGGAGATTAACCGCGATGGAGCGTTCCGAGACCCTATGCCTGCCCGAACGTCCGCCCTTTGGCGGGTGGGTTCGGCGGCCAGGCTGGTCCCCGCTTCGGACCCCAATGACGCCGCAACCCCGCGACCCTGGCCCGCTTGGCCCGGATCGCTGGATTGGGCTGCGAAAGACACCCACACTCAATGTCCATGAAAATGCTGATCGATGCGACGCACGCGGAGGAAACCCGCGTCGTGGTCGCAGACGGAAACAAAGTTGAGGATTTCGACTATGAGTCTCTGAACAAAAGGCAGCTTGCCGGAAACATTTATCTTGCCAAAGTCACGCGGGTAGAGCCGTCGCTGCAAGCGGCCTTCGTCGAGTATGGCGGCAACCGGCACGGTTTCCTCGCATTCTCGGAAATTCATCCCGACTATTATCAAATACCCGTCGCGGACCGCGAGGCGCTGCTGGCCGAGGAAGCCGCGTTAAACGCCGCGGCAGAGGCAGAAGCGGAAGCCGAGACCCAACCAAAGTCGCGCCGGCGCACGCGGGCCGCGAAAACCACCCCCGCGGATGCCGTTTTGGCCGAAGAGGTGCCAACCGAAGCCGCGTCGACCCTGGTCGAAGATCTGCCTGAAAACGGCAGCACGGCCAAACGCGCCCCCGATGGCGCCGCGCAAAGCGGGGAGCAGCCAAACCAAGACGCTTCGCCAAGCGCCGAAGGACCCGACGCCGACAGCACCGCGCCTGAAGGTGCGGGCGATGCCGGTGCCCTGTCCGGCCCAGCGGGTGACCTGGAACCGGTCGATGGCCACGGCGGGCCGGATGATCCATCGCCCATCGCCGCGAACGCCGACCCGGATGCCCCGAAAAGCACGCAGGACGCGCCCCCCGCCGAGGCGTCAGGGGCGTCAAGTGCATCCGACAGCGCTCAAGCGGGACCCGACGCTGAAACCGGTCAAAGCGCGCCGGCAGACGACGTATCTCGGCCCGCGCCCGAGGCGGCATCCGAAGGTGATGCCGCACAGGCTGCGCCCGACACCGCGGGCGCTGCAGATCCAATCGAGGGCGAGGCGGAAGACGAAGCGGCGCAAAGCGACGCATCGACAGATGACGACGCAACCGTGGGCGCGGCCGAGGGCGCGACAGATCCCGACGCCGATGCACCGGAAGACGACCATTACGACAGCGTCGCCGCCGAAGACATGAAGGAAGAGATCGCGCCGCGCCGGGCCCGGCCAAAACGCTATCGCATTCAGGAGGTTATAAAGGTCCGCCAGATCCTTCTAGTGCAAGTCGTGAAGGAGGAGCGCGGCAACAAAGGCGCCGCGCTGACCACCTATCTTAGCCTCGCGGGCCGCTATTGCGTTCTGATGCCGAACACCGCCCGGGGCGGCGGGATCAGCCGCAAAATCACGTCCGCCACCGACCGCAAGAAACTCAAGGACATCGCGTCAGAGATCACCGTGCCGCAAGGCGCTGGCCTGATCATCCGCACCGCCGGCGCCAAACGCACCAAATCCGAGATCAAGCGCGATTATGAATTCCTGTTGCGCCAGTGGGAGCAGATCCGCGACCTGACGCTGCGCTCCATCGCCCCGGCCCCCATCTATGAGGAAGGCAGCCTGATCAAGCGCTCGATCCGCGATCTCTACTCTCGCGAAATCGATGAGATTTTTGTCGAAGGGGAGCGCGGCTACCGCGAGGCCAAGGACTATATGCGCATGCTCATGCCGAGCCATGCCAAGAACGTAAAGCTTTATGACGAGCCTTTGCCGCTGTTCTCACGCTATCAGGTCGAAAGCTATCTGTCGGCGATGTTCAACCCGACGGTACAGCTGAAATCGGGTGGCTACATCGTTATCGACGTGACCGAGGCGCTGGTGGCGGTCGACGTCAACTCTGGCCGCTCGACCAAAGAGGGCTCGATCGAGGAAACCGCGCTTAAGACCAATCTTGAGGCCGCCGAGGAGGTCGCGCGGCAAGCGCGGCTGCGCGATCTGGCCGGGCTGATCGTTATCGATTTCATCGACATGGAGGATCGGCGCAACAACGCCGCAGTCGAGAAACGTCTGAAGGACAAGCTAAAGACCGACCGCGCGCGGATCCAGGTCGGCCGCATCTCGGGCTTTGGTCTTTTGGAGATGAGCCGTCAGCGGCTGCGCCCCGGTATGTTGGAGGCCACAACCGCGCCCTGCCCGCATTGCCATGGCACCGGCCGGGTCCGGTCCGATGACAGTCTGGCGCTGGCCATTATGCGGGAGTTGGAGGAAGAGGGCGTGCGGCGCCGCGCCAAGGAGGTTGTGGTCAGTTGCCCCGTTGGCATCGCCAATTACATCCTCAACGCCAAGCGAGAGCATGTCGCGATGATCGAGGGCCGGTTCGGCCTGTCGGTGCGCGTGGAGGGTGACCCGGCGCTGATCAGCCCCGAATACAAGATCGAGCGTTTGAAGCACGCGACACGCATCCTGCCCAAGCCTGAGGTGATCGAAGGCGTTGTCGAAGCCCTGCCAGAGCTTGATGAGGCGGAGGTGGAGCCGGAGGTCGAAGACGCTGCGACCGAGGCGGAGGTCGACCGGGTGGAGGTTGCGGGCGACGAGCAGCCGACGAAGAAAAAGCGCCGGCGCCGGCGGCGGCGCAAAGGCAGCGGTTCGGGCGACGAGGCGGCTGAGGCCGAGGCGCAGGTAGCGGAGACCAAGCCGACCGAAGCGGAGGCCGAAGCGGCGTCCGATGTTGACGAGAAACCAAAATCGCGCTCGCGCTCCCGCTCGCGCGGGCGCTCGCGGAAATCGTCCACGGTCGAGGCCGGTTCGGATGCGGCCGAAGATGGAACGCTTGTCACCGTTGCAGCCGCTGCGCCAAACGACGACGCAGCACCGGTTGACGCGGCTGCGCAAAGCGGTGGGACCGAAACCGATGACGCCGCGCAGCAGACGAACGGCGTGGAAAGCCATCAAGCGCCACCGGCGGACCAGACGGCCGCCAACCCCACTGGCCCGGCCCCGACCGATGCCGCAGCGCAGCAGGACATTGTGTCGGACCCCCAAAACGGAGGGACTGCACCCGGCACCGGCACCGTGGAAGCGGCCCCTCTGACAGACTACGCGGAACCAGACCCGCTCGCGGCCGCGGTTGGATCTCAAAGCGTGGCGCAGGCGGCTGCGTCGCCCGACGCTTCCGACGACGTTGAAGCCGCGCCCGTCCCGGGTGCTGTTGCGTCCGCGCCAACCCCGGACGCTGTTGCGTCCTCGCCAGCCCCGGACGAAATTGCGTCTTCGCCCGTCCCGGCCGCTATAGCGTCTTCGCCTGTCCCGGGCGCTGGTGCGTCCTCGCCCGTCCCGGGCGCTGTTGCGTCCTCGCCCGTCCCGGGCGAAGGGGCCGCGGCGGACGCGGCACCAGCACCCGAAGTTGCTGCGGCGACCGACGACGCTGCATCCGCCGACACAACACCGACCCGCAAAGGCCCTAAGCCGCGCACCCGCGCGTCCGCCGAGGAAACCATTGCGCAAGTGGCAGCCGATGCTGCCAACGGCGCGCCGGCTGGCACTGTGGCTTTGGCCGCAGCGCCCGACCCGGCGTCGGGCGATGCGGCCCCGAAAAAACGCGGATGGTGGTCTCGGGCATCGACATCGTGACACCATGGCCAGGGGTCCGCGCCCCTGGCCGTCGCGGCCGCTGGCGCCAGCCCAAAACCGAGCGCAAGGGCGGCCGACCGCAAACGCGAACAGCGCTATGACGCGGCAGGCTTTATACCGGTTTTCGCGGCGCCTCTCGCAAATGTCGGTTGTTATGGGCTCCGCGTAGGCTCTGCCTTGGCAAGGGGTTCCGGCGGCGGTCGCGAACGACTTCGCGCGCCACTGGGCCAAACCTGGGGACAGCAGCGGCGCGCCAAGCCCGGCTTATCACTTTGTGAAATACCCCAGACATCAGGCACCCATACCACGTTGAAATCTTCGATGTCTGGCTGCGCTATTGGATTGAGGTTCTCACGATACGCTTCAGCGCCGTTCTGGCGGCGGGTTTTGGCAAAAACTGTTTCGGTCCGGATCCATAGCTGTCTGGTCTGACACAAGCTGGGCGCGGCCCCCCCCAGCGCCATGCTCTGGCGCTTCGTGAAAGACCTGAGACATGAGGCACAGTACAACGCGTTGAAGTCTTTGGCTTCAACGCGTTATCGGCTTCAAGCCCTCACAAAGCGCTAGAAGGGCGACGTGGCGGCCAGGCCCACGCAGCCTTGGCCGTCGGGCTCGGCGTGTCTGTCGGCACAGCACCCCGGGGGGCATTTCAGGCGGCTGGCCGGGCGAAAGCCGCGTCGGTGTAGGCGTCATCGGTCAGCGGCACGAGGCGGCGGAGGCACAGGGCCGCGCGTGTCGGCGAAGGCAGCGCCGCGATCGCCGCCGAGACAGCCCGGGCCGTGGCGGCGCGGTCCGCGCCCGCGGCGGCGATCAGGGGAAGACCGGGGACGGGGTCGGTGTGGTCGATCACGCGCAGTTCCGCCGCGAACGCGTCATAGCGCAGGATCAGGGTCCAAGTGACGGCATCAATCGCCGCAACCTCCGCGTGGCCGGCAGCGACCGCTTGCGCCGAGGCCCGGTGCGCCCCAGTTTGCAGCCTTGGCAGGACGGCAATCCGGTGGCGCGCCGCATTGGCCAACGCGGCGTGATAGCCCGACTGGCTGTCGTCGGCGTTATAGGCAAGCGCCGCACCGTCAAGCGCCCGACCGGCCGCCAGCGCCGATGTCCGTCCGACCACCAGCACACTGCGGTAATAGCCCGGCGGGCAGCCCGGGACACCATAGTCGGGGGTTCCGATCAGGGTCACGCGTCCTTTCAAAAAGCGGCGGTAAGGATAGCCGCAAGTCTGACTGAGCACGAGGTCGGGCCGCTGCCAAAACGCCAGACCGATCCCGTCCTCGGTCAGGTCCTTGGGCGCGGCAACACCTTCGGTGCGCAGCGCCCCGCGGATCAGCGCCCAAAACGCCGCCGTCTCGGCCAAAAGCTCTGGTCGCGCATACATCGCAAGGCTGGCCGCCACGCTAGCCCCCTGCCGGCGGGCGGGAAGACCAAAGCGGGTGCGCGACGGGTTCTTTCGCGACCAAAAAGTAAAGCGACATCACCTGCCAATAAGACCGATAGGCATAGCCCCCGTTCCGCGCCAAGAAAAGCTCCCGCCGGGCGGCGAAAAGGCCAGGCAGTTTGTGCCAGGCCACGCCCGGATGGGCATGATGGACGGCATGGTAGTTGTTGTTGAGAAAAAGCAGCGCAAGCGGCCCCCGATCCTCAATGATAACCGAGCGTGCCGCAGCCCGGTCATGCGCCTGATGCTCAAGAAACGTGCGGATCTTCAGAAGCGAAAACCCAAGATAGGCGCTGATCGCATACGCCAAAAGCGGCAGTGCACCCCAGCCCAAGACCCAAAGCACCGGCGGCAGCAGCCCTAAGACATGCAGCGTGTAGGCCAGGATGACCCGCCGCTCCCCCCGCCGAAGGGCGGCAAAATCGTCCGTGTACAAGGTGATCAGGCTGATCATCGGCCCAAGCGCCATGCGCCCAAGGAGTGTGTTGTTAAACTCCAAAAGCCGCCGTCGCCAGCCCGGCAGCGTCTCCCACACCACGGGATCGAGGAAATTGGTCTCGGGATCCTCATAGGGGTCCGTCAGATTGGGGTCGTAGTGATGCGCGATGTGGATGTCTTTGAAGCGGATATACGGGATGAAAAGCCCGAGCGCTGGGAAAACCAGGGCGCCGTTCGCCCGCGCATCCGCGAACGGATGGCCGTGCACAACCTCGTGCTGGAGCGAAGAGTGCAGCGCAATCACCGGCGCCAGCAGAAGAACGGCGAGCGGGATCGTCAACGCCTCGGCGAACATCGTGATCAGGGCAAAGGCAAGATAACAAAGCAAGAGCAGGCCAAGCGTGGGCCATTCGTCTTTCGACATGAGCTAACGTCCTTTTAGTCTGGGGTATCCAGACGTTAGGCGGGTTTCTGGCAGTTGCACAATTTGGCAAGTTCGTTGCAAACGGTGTTTTTTTGTGATGATGTTCCGTAAAATGTGTAAATCTACAACAGATCGTGTAAATGGATAGACGCGCGCTTTCAGCCGCCTTTCGCGACCGATTTCGGACCGTCCTTCAGGATGTCGGCGACGATATTCCGGGCTTTTTACGCTCTACCGGGCTTGATCGGTCCGCGCTAAGCCAGCTGCGCGACCCCAAGCGCGACCGCCTGCCCCGCGCAGAGACCTTGCGCCGGATCGCCGATGCGACCGGGGTGTCGGTCGATTGGCTTTTGGCCCGCGACAATGCCCGGGAAGGGCGGCAGGAGATGACCGACAGCAGTGCGCTTCTGTCCGACGACCCAGAGGCCGGAAGCTCCCCCCTGTCGCGGTGGCACGCGGAGGCCGCGGGCCACAAGGTCCGGTATGTGCCCGCGACGCTGCCCGACATGCTGAGCCTGTCCAGCCAATCCGATGGCGCAGAGGGGGAGGAGAAGGTGCTGTCGGGTTTCGACCTTGGCGAGATGGATCTGGAGATTGCGATGCCGATCCAGACGCTTGCGACACTGGCCCGGCAGCAGGGGATCTGGCGCGCGACGCCGCCCGACATCGCGCGCCACCAGCTGATCCATATCGCAGAGCTTTGCGACATCCACTATCCCGTGCTGCGGCTGCATCTTTTCGACGGCGCCACGCATTTTTGCGCGCCCTTCACGGTGTTTGGCCGCATGCGCGCCGCGGTCTATGTGGGGGAGGCCTTCGTTTCGGTGACCGGGACCGATGAGGTGCGCTTTTTCACGCGCCGCTTCGACACGCTGGTGCGCGCCTCGGTCGTCACGCCGGACAAGGTGGCGGAAAGCCTGGTCGCGATGGCGACTTAAACTGCCGTTTAATCCGGCATCGGCCACGGTTTTGGGCTCTGCGACCAGCGTCACGGTGCGAATCACGTCCGCCATCGGCTAGGTTAACCTCTGTTAACGAATCTCAGAGTGGGCGAAATGTTTAAACCTTTTTCAAATCGCAGCCTTTGGGCCGCGTCCGTTTTGATTGGCGCAACCGTCGGGCCCGCAACGGCCACCGAACCCCTGCAAGGGCGCTATCTTTTTGTCAGTTGCGGTGTGGCGCTTGAGGGGCCCACGACCGGTGCCGTCGATTGCCGGGCCGAGACGCCAAAGCGCAACCTTCGCGATTTGGAATTCACGGCGTTTGAGTATCTTGCAACATGGGTGGAGGAGGCCCCAGAGGATCTGGGGCGGGAGGGCTATGGCTTTGCCTTCGTCGCGCCGGTCGACCCCGAGACCGGCGCAGTCCAGGTCGATCTCGCGGCACCGATGCCGTTTCTTGCGCCCTCGGTGCGCGATTATGCCAACGGGCCGGAATGGGCGCTAAGCCAGCGGGGACCGGAGGTGTTTTTCACCTGCAACGACGCGGCGACGGCCATGCCCTCGCTGTGTCGGCTTAGCCGGTTTCAAACCGGCGACTGGCAGCTTTCGCAAGTCGCTGACAGTGTTGGATTTATGGCCAAGGACCCACGCCGCAACCCAAGCGCCCGGGTTCCCAAGACCCATTATGAGGTGCGCGACAGCGGGCCCAAAATTTATGGCTATCGCGTGGATCGGCCGCGCAATCCACGCGATGTCGATATCCCCCTCGGCCTGGCCAGCGGGCGCTGGATGCGCGACGGGCGCCGGCTGCTTTTGACGGAAATGGCGCCGCAATCCCGCAACGTCGTCGCGCTGGACGCCGAAACAGGCGTTTTCACGCGGTTTTTTGACGATGGCGTCAGTCGCAGTTTCGCGTTTCCGTTTGCCGCGCCGGAGCTGAACGGGGACGACGCGATTGCGGTCAAGATCGATCCCGTGACCGGCACCGTAGGCGCGGATGTCGCGATTTATCGCCCCACCGACGATGGCCGATGGGAGCGGTGGAGCACGATCCCCCCGATCTGTCCCGAATATCCTTATACGTCGAGCCACGCGCCCTTTGTGGTTGGCGACCGGTCGTTCATGACCTTTGTCAGCCATGCCGGCGACAATGGCTTGGTTGATCCGGGTGTGATCTGGATCGCGACCGTCGATCCCGATTTGCCGCCGGAACGCCAGGTCCGCCAATTGGTTAGCCCGCTAAGCTGCGGCGAGGATCCGATCAACCGCCGCGACCCCGAGGCGCTTGCCCTGATCAACCAAGATGCGGCGCGGATCTATTTCCTGGTCGCCGATATCGACGTGCCCGATGAGTTTTTGGATCCCTAGGGCGCGGCCAGCCAAGGACCATTGGGCAGATTGGTGGGTGATGAGAGAGTCGAACTCCCGACATCTTCGATGTGAACGAAGCGCTCTACCACTGAGCTAATCACCCATGCGCGACCCTATACCCTGCGACCTGCGCCCCCGCAAGCCCAGGCGCCGTGTCCGTGGCGAGGGGGCGCGGCGGCCGGGCACGGGTTGTCTGCCTCACCCAGCCCCGGCGCGGGCGATATCGTCTGCCAATCCCTCGACCACCTTGGCCAAAAGCGCCTCATCCTCGGCTTCGCCCATCACGCGGATCAGCGGCTCGGTGCCGGATTTACGGATTAGAAGCCGCCCACTCGCGGCAAGTTCAGCCTCCGCCGCCTCGATCGCCGCCCGGACGCTGTCGCTTTCCAGCGGGCGGCGGTTGCGGTCGTAGCGCACGTTTTTCAAAAGCTGCGGCACCGGTTGGAAGGTTCGGGAAAGTGCACTGGCCGGCTGCCCTGTCGCAACCATTGCCGACAAAAACTGCAGCGCCGCGATAAGACCGTCGCCGGTGGTCACGTAATCGGTCATCACAATGTGGCCCGACTGCTCCCCCCCCAGGTTGAAACCACCCTTGCGCATCGCCTCCACCACATAGCGGTCGCCGACCTGGGTTCGCCGCAGCGTCAGACCGCGCCCCGAAAGATACCGCTCAAGCCCCAAATTCGACATCACGGTGGCGACCAATGTCCCAGCGCTCAGCCGCCCCTGGTCGGCCCAAAGCCCCGCGATAAGAGCCATCAGTTGATCGCCGTCGCAAACCGTCCCGGTCTCGTCCAAGATCATCACCCGGTCCGCATCTCCGTCGAGCGCGATCCCCAGGTCCGCGCCCTCCGCCACCACCCGGGCCGCGGCCGCGGCGGTATCGGTGGACCCGCAATCGCGGTTGATGTTGTACCCGTCGGGCGAGACGCCGATGGAAATGACCTCCGCCCCCAACTCCCACAACACTTCTGGCGCGGTTTTGTAGGCCGCACCATGTGCGCAATCGACAACGATTTTCAGGCCGGAAAGCCGCTGGTCGCCCGGCAGCGTGCGTTTGGCAATCTCGACATACCGTGCGCGGTCACCCTCGATCCGCGTTGCGCGCCCAATCTCCTCGGGCGGGGCCAGGGCCGGCAATTCATCGAGCAAGGCCTCGATATCCGCCTCCGCCGCGTCCGAGAGCTTAAAGCCGTCGGGGCCGAAAAACTTAATCCCGTTGTCGTGATAAGGGTTGTGCGAGGCTGAGAGCATGACGCCGAGAGCGGCGCGCATCGACCGGGTCAGCATCCCCACAGCCGGCGTTGGCACGGGGCCCAGCAAAAGGACATTCGCCCCGACCGAGGTTAGCCCAGCCGTCAGCGCGTTCTCTAGCATATAGCCGGAGCGGCGCGTGTCCTTGCCGATCACGACCCGGTGGCCCGGCGCGGCCCCTTGGGCAAAGTAGCGACCAACCGCAGCCCCGAGGCGGAGTGCGAGTTCCGCCGTCATCGGATGCGTGTTGGCCCGCCCACGGATCCCATCGGTGCCGAAATACGCCCGTGTCATCGCTGTCTCCCTGCCGCTCCGGGGTGGAGTGCGCGCCATAGCCGCACCGCCTGAGTTGTCTCGGCCATATCATGGC
>CALCPC010000182.1 GCA_937900975.1 uncultured Paracoccaceae bacterium | reverse complement strand
GCCGCCGGCGCGGTTGAAGCCGCACCGCGCCCCGTCGGGCGGTGCGCAGGCGGCGAATTTTGTGGGGCCATCGGGCGCCCCAAACGGTGCGAAGGACGGGGATGGCGCGCGCCCGACCGGAGCGCCCGGCCCGGAACGCCGGGTTTCGGACGCGCAAGCGCGCGCTTTGCCCGATACCCATCCGCGTCAAGGCCGAGGACAGGCCGCCCCAGATCTAAACGCAAGGATCCGACAGATGACTGTGCAACGCCCCACCCATGCCCAGCTTGCCGAGATCGTGGCCGAGCTTGGCATGCACATGTCGCCCGCGCGGGTGCAGGAGTTTTTAGATGTCATGCAGGGCACGCTCGACGCCTATGACACGGTCGATGCGCTGCCCGATTACCTGCCGCCCGTGCTTTATCCCCGCACGTCCGGCTGGCGGCCGCAGGCGGAGGACAATCCCTTGAACGCATGGGCCGTGCGGACCGAGATCCGGGGCGCCCCGCGCGGCCCGCTGAGCGGGCGGACGGTGGCCATCAAGGACAATGTCTGTGTTGCCGGCGTGCCGATGATGAACGGTGCCTAGACGCTGAAAGGCTATACGCCCGATGTCGACGCCACGATTGTCACGCGGCTGTTGGAGGCCGGCGCCATCATCGCGGGCAAGGCGCATTGTGAGTATTTCTGTCTTTCGGGCGGCAGCCACACCAACGCGACCGGCCCGTGCCACAACCCGCACCGGATGGGGTATTCGGCGGGGGGCTCATCCTCGGGATCTGGGGCGTTGGTGGCGTCGGGCGCAGTGGACATGGCCATTGGTGGCGACCAGGGCGGATCGATCCGGATGCCGGCATCGTTTTGCGGCTGTTACGGCATGAAGCCGACGCATGGTCTTGTGCCCTACACCGGTGTCATGCCCATCGAGGCCACAATCGACCACACCGGCCCGATGACGCAGACCGTCGCCGACAATGCCTTGATGCTGGAGGTTTTGGCCGGCGCCGACGGGCTTGACCCCCGACAATACGATGTCGAGACCGATCGCTATACCGCCGCGCTGTCGCACGGGGTCAGCGGGCTGCGCATCGGCCTTGTCAAAGAGGGTTTCGGCCTTCCCGCCTCGGAGGCCGATGTCGACGCCTCGGTCCGGGCGGCGGCGGCGCGGTTCCGGGATCTTGGCGCCGCGGTCGATGAGATCTCGATCCCCTGGCACCTCAAGGGAACGGCGATTTGGACGCCGATCGCGCTTGAGGGGTTGATGAACCAAATGATGACCGGCAACGGGATGGGGACGGGGTGGGAGGGGATGTACACAACCTCCCTGCTCGACTTTCATGCCAATTGGCGGGTGCGGGCGGACGAGCTGTCCGACACGCTGAAAATATCGATGCTGGTGGGACAGTATTACCTTAAGCATCACCGTGGCCATTATTATGCCAAATCGCAAAACTTGTCGCGGCAGTTGCGGGCAGAGTATGACAAATCGCTGGCGGCCTACGACCTGTTGTTGATGCCGACCACGCCGATGAAAGCGACGCCCTTGCCGCCGCCCGATGCGCCGCTGGCGCTGACCTGTCAGCGGGCGTTTGAGATGCTGCCCAACACGGCCCCTTTTGACGTGACGGGGCATCCCGCGATGTCGCTGCCTTGCGGGCTTTCCGACGGCTTGCCCATCGGGTTGATGCTGGTGGGCCGACGCTTTGCGGAAAGCACCCTCTATCAGGCCGCCGCCGCGTTCGAGCGGTCCGCCGATTGGCGGACGCTTTAGCCGCTCGCGTCGAGGCGCTAACCGGCCATTAATCTTTATGCGGCACGAACGGGGAACGTGAGTGCATAGAGACCAGAGATGCAGACAGTCCGCCCCCCCTTACTTGCCCAAACCAATACAATCGATGCGGTCGGTATCGGTTATCGAAACTGCTTATTGATCGACGATTCCCGCTTTGACCGACAGATCGTGACCCATCTGGCGCGGAAAAGCGGGTTGGGGCTGAACTTTTTGGAGACGTCCAACCTGCAAACCGCGCGGGCGATCCTGCAGACAGAGGTGATCGATCTGGTCATCGTCGATTATCATCTGCCCGATGGCAGCGGGTTGGAGCTGGCGCGGGAGGTGTTCGACGGTTTGCTTGGCATCTGCACGCCGCTGATCTTGATGTCGGGCCGGGGGTCGGAAACCATCGTTGCGGAGGCGTTTGACACCGGCTGCATGGCCTATCTGCGCAAAGACGATCTGACGGATGGGGAACTGCGCGACGTGATCGAGCGGACCTTCGCCAATTTCGCCGCAGGCCGCACGCTTAGCATGCGCTCGGCGCAAAAGCAGCACGATCCAGGCTCCCTCGCGCAGCATACGGGCCAGATCACGCAGGAGCGTTTGGGCCTTCTTATTCAACGGATGCGCCGGCAGGTGAAGGGGCTGAAGACCGATCTGCAACTTGGCGATACCAATGCCGCGCTGGCCCAGACCCTGATGCTGGAGGAAGCGTTGGAAACCATCGACGACATCAGCCGGGTCATCGGTCGGGATCCGCATTGATGGCGCCGCTCCACCGCGCGCCAGCGCCGGAGGATGCGGCGTATCAGACGATTTCAGAGGCGCCCGCCGATGTCAGCGAAGCCCGCGTCTTAGCACGCGCACAGCACGATCTTTTATCGCCGGTGCGGATTATCAAGAACCTGCCAGAATGGGTGCGCGACGATCTTGAAGACGCCGGATTGGTCGTGCCGCCCGTGGTGTCGCAAAGCCTCGACAGCATCTGCCACCTTGGACAGCGGACCGAACGGATGGTCCGCGACTTTCTCGCCTATGAGCGGTTGCGCTATCACGTGCCCCAGATCTCGCGGTTCGCACCTGCACCGCGGCTTAAGACGGTTGCCGAACGGGTTTTGGCCCCCCGGGGGTGGCGGCTTACCGTGTCCGGCGGCCCGGGGGAGTTTGCGACCGACGCGGAGCTTTTCGATGAGATGGTGGCAGCGCTTCTCGACAATGCTGCAAAACACCACCGTGCCCAACGCGGGACCGTTCGGGCCGAGATTGCGGGCAGGCGTCTTGCGATCCATGATGACGGCCCCGGCATTCCCGACGGCAGTGTAATGCGGGTCTTCCAACCCTTTGAAATGCATCAATCCCGCGACAAGGTTGAGGGGTCGGGTCTGGGTCTAAGCCATGTCCTGCGCGCGGCCAACCGCACCGGCGTGCGCGTGTCGATCCACAGCACGTCCGCGGGAACGTCGGTGCGGCTCGATTTCGGTGAGGGGGGCGTATAGCCCGGGTCGGTACTGTCCAAAATCCCCGGCGGCACCCGGCGGCGGTGTGCACAGCTGTTTTGTGGCGGGCAGCTTCACGCGGGCAGAGAAAGCCTCAAAAAGGATGGTCGTTGCCCCGCGCTGTCTTGCCTTCACAGAAAACGCAACCAGCCGTTTTGCAGGCGTCCCTTGTGGTCGCATCGGCATTGCCGGCGGGGGCACCCGTTTGAACGATCCTCGGCGGTGTCGTCTTGCCCATGGCCTTGGCCCCGGGGCGCGCCTCCCTTCCGGTGCCGCAAAAAACCGCCAAGGCCCCAAGGCTCCTACCGGGCGTCCCCTCGCGCCGTTCCAAGATCCCCGGCGCGAGGGTCTGGCGGGCCTGGCCGCCGTGCGACTTTGGCCCGGGTTTTTTGCCCGTGGTGGAAGACCCGGCTCCGTTTCGCCATGGTCTCGGCCCCGGACTGCGTGTAAGCACGCCCAATGAGAACGCTGACCACAACCGAGGCGCTTGCGCAATTTTGCGATGAAGCCTCCCGCCAGCCTTTCGTCACCGTTGATACGGAGTTTTTGCGAGAGCGGACGTATTACGCCCAGCTTTGTCTCGTTCAGCTTGCGTTGCCGGGTGAGGATGACGCGGGCGCGGTTCTTGTCGACACGCTGGCCCCCGACTTGTCGCTGGCACCCTTGTTTGCGCTGTTCCGCAACACCGATGTGTTGAAGGTTTTTCATGCCGCGCGCCAGGATCTTGAAATCTTTTTAGTCGAGGACGGTCTGATCCCATCGCCCTTGTTCGACACCCAAATCGCCGCGATGGTCTGCGGCTATGGAGAGCAAGTGGGTTACGAGACGCTGGTCCGCTCGATCTGCAAGACGGGGCTCGACAAATCCTCTCGCTTTACGGATTGGAGCCGTCGGCCGCTGTCCGACAAGCAAATGCGCTATGCGCTGGCCGATGTCACGCATCTGCGCCGCATCTATCTGCACCTCGCCGAGGAGTTGGAGCGGAGCGGTCGCGCGGCTTGGGTGTCTGAGGAGATGGCGATCCTGACCAATCCCGAGACCTATTCGGTGCGCCCCGAAGAGGCCTGGAAGCGGATCAAAACCCGCACGCCAGCACCGCGGTTTCTGGCGATCGTTCAAAGGCTTGCCGCGTATCGAGAGCGCGAGGCCCAGCGCCGCAACCTGCCGCGTGGCCGCATTTTTAAGGATGACGTGATCACCGAGATCGCAGCCACGCGTCCCCAAACGCTCGACGATCTGGGTAAGTCGCGGCTCTTGACCCGCGATTGCCGCAAAGGGCCGGTGGCGGAGGCCATTCTCGACGCGGTCGCTGCGGCCATGGCATTGCCCGAGGCCGATCTGCCCAAAGCCCCCCCAACGCGGCGGCGCAAGCCCGGCGCAGAGGGGCTGAGCGATCTTTTGCGCGTGCTCTTAAAGGCGCGGGCCGAGGAGGCCGGCGTTGCGCAAAAGCTTATCGCCTCGGCCCGCGATCTTGAGGATATTGCGGCCGGCGAAACCGATGGGTTGCCGGCGCTGCGCGGTTGGCGGCGCACGGTTTTCGGCGATGATGCGTTGCGGCTGCGCGCGGGGCAAATCGCGCTGTCCTCCAGCGACAACGCGGTTCGGATCGTGGAGCTTTAGGGAAGCGTGCGGGCGCGCAAGGACCCAAGCCGCGCCCGCGGCAACACAACCTTAGCGCGCGAGGTTAACCGTCTGATTGACCGTAACAATTCGGAACCCGCGGATGTCCTCTAACGCCGTATCGGGCACAAAAGCCGCGGCCAACAATTGGCGCGTGGCCGGTGCGCCGACGCGGTCCGGCGCATCGGGGCGCACGGCGCGAAACTGATAGGTAACGATGCCGTTTTCATCCGGCAAGCCGCCCCGCTCTGGCACCAGCGCGGCGCCCCAATACCCTTGCGTCGGCGCGGTCGCGCGCGCCCGCAAAATAAGGCCGCGCAGCGCGGGTTCGGGCACCACCTGGTCCATCGTCGGCAAAAGCGCGCGCCCATCGCCGCGTTGAATAACCTCTCCGCTGTCCGCCGCGCGGATCGGCGCCGGCTCGGGCGGCGCAAAGGGGTTGAGCGAGCCGAGTGAACCACCACACGCACTCAGAACAAAAACAGCTGGCGGGATCAGACGCATGGCCCCTCTTTTCCGCATTGCTCCCCTGCTTTACGCAAGCCCCGCGCCAAAAAAAAGCCCGTCTAGACGCCAACTGCCGAAACCCCTACATCTCGCGAAGCCCGGAAGAGGATCAGCGCCCATGTCGACCGATGCTTTTGAGGACATCGCAGCGAATTTTGAGTTCTTGGAGGAGTGGGAGGACCGCTACCGCTATGTCATCGACCTTGGTAAGGAGATGGCGCCGCTGCCGGAGGCGGTGAAGCTTCCCGCCACCAAGGTGGAAGGCTGCGCAAGCCAGGTTTGGCTGGTGCCAGAGCTTGATGGCAGCGGCGCGGAGGCGGTCATCCGGTTTCGCGGCGACAGCGATGCGCTGATCGTGCGCGGCCTGATTGCTGTGCTCGTGGCGCGGTTCAACGGGTTGAGCGCTGCAGAGATCGGTAAAGTCGACGCGCTGGCCGATTTGAAACGGCTGGGCCTCGATCAGCATCTTTCGGCGCAGCGCTCGAACGGTGTGCGCGCGATGATCGGACGGATCCACGCGATCGCCGACCAGGCGCGCGGGGCCGCGTGATGGAGCGTTTGAACGCTCTGCTGGAAGCGCAGGGGTGGCTTTTGGCGGACGGGGCCACCGGAACCAACCTCTTTGACATGGGGCTGGAGGCGGGCGAGGCGCCCGAGCTTTGGAACATCGATGCGCCCGACAAGGTGCGCGCGGTCTATGACGGCGCGATCAACGCGGGCTCTGACCTCTTTTTGACCAACAGTTTCGGCGGCTCGGCGGCGCGGTTGAAGCTGCATCAGGCCGAGGGCCGGGTGAAGGCGCTGAACGCCGCCGCCGCCCGGATCGCGCGTGCTGCCGCCGACGCCGCACCGCGCCCGGTGCTGGTCGCGGGGTCGGTCGGTCCGACGGGAGAGCTGCTGGCGCCCGTCGGCACGATGAGTGAGGAGGAGGCGACGGCGCTGTTCTCGGACCAGATCGAAGGGCTTTTGGAGGGCGGTGCCGATCTGCTCTGGGTTGAAACGATTTCGTCGGCAGAGGAGTTTCGCGCCGCCGCCCGCGCCGTTGAGCAGCACGCCGCGCCCTGGTGCGGAACCATGAGTTTTGACACTGCCGGCCGGACCATGATGGGCGTGACCGCGCCGGATCTTGTCGCGCTGGTCGATGCTTTGCCGCATCCGCCGCTGGCCTTTGGGGCGAATTGCGGGACGGGCGCGTCGGATCTTCTGCGCACGATCCTGGGGCTTTCGCGGGCGGGCCCGTCCCTTCCCTTGGTGGCCAAGGGCAATGCGGGGATCCCAAAGTTTGTCGACGGGTGTGTCCATTATGATGGCACGCCGGCGCTGATGGGGGATTATGCCGTCTTGGCCCGAGACTGCGGCGCGCGGATCATCGGCGGGTGTTGCGGCACCCGGCCGCCGCATCTGGCCGAGATGCGGGCGCGGCTGGAAGCGTCAGAACCCGGCAGCCCGCCCGCGCTTCAGACCATTGCCGACCGGCTTGGGGCGTTCTCGTCCGAAAGCGATGGTACCGGCCCTGAGCAAGCGCCATCCCGCCCACGCCGCCGCCGCCGCGGGTAAGCGGCAACACATCGACGGGGCGGGTAAGCGGCAACACATCGACGCCGCGGGTAAGCGGCAATACATCGGCGCCGTGGGCAGGCGGAATTGAGCCGCAAGCGCGTTGTGGTGGGCGCGTCCCAGGCCCGTTGTATATGGATCGCGCCAAGGGTGCGGGTGGTCGGGATCCTGCCGCAGGCGGGGGTGGTCGGGATCACGCCAGAGACGCGGGTGGACGACATCCTCCGGGGTCGTGGGAGGCTGCTTTGGCCCTCGGCACGGCTGCAGGCGATGCGCGGCCGATCGGATGGTCGGGATTGCGCCGTTTGATGTCGCAAGCGGGACTGACCGGCAGCAAGGTTCGCGGGACGGTCATCGAAACCAGCCGGTTGGTGGAGCGCTGAACGATGTCCGACGAAGACGAGTTGATCTTAAGCGAGCTTGAAGACGACGATCTTGTCCAACAGATGTATGACGACCTCTATGACGGTCTCAGGGACGAGATCATGGAAGCCGTGCACATCCTGCTAGAGCGCGGCTGGACCCCCTATGACATCCTGACGAAGGCGCTGGTCGAGGGTATGCGGATCGTCGGGATCGATTTCCGCGATGGCATCCTGTTTGTTCCAGAGGTGTTGCTGGCCGCCAACGCGATGAAGGGCGGCATGGGGATCCTAAAGCCGCTTTTGATCGAGACCGGGGCGCCGCGTCTTGGCAAGATGGTGATCGGCACGGTCAAAGGCGACATCCACGATATCGGCAAGAACCTGGTTGCCATGATGATGGAAGGTGCCGGGTTCGAAGTGACAGATCTTGGCATCAACAATGCCGTCGAGGCCTATCTGGAGGCGTTAGCGCGGGAACAGCCCGACATCTTGGGCATGTCGGCGCTGCTGACGACGACGATGCCCTATATGAAGGTGGTTATCGACACGATGGTCGAGAAAGGGATCCGCGAGGATTACATCGTGCTGGTCGGTGGCGCGCCGCTGAATGAGGATTTCGGCAAGGCGATTGGCGCGGACGCCTATTGCCGCGACGCTGCCGTGGCCGTTGAGACGGCCAAGGACCTGATCGCGCGCCGCCACAACCAACGTGCCGCGGTCTGACCCGCCTTGCCCGCAGCCTCTGGCGAACGACGGCCACTCTTGTGCATGCCGGCTGGATCGGGGGGGCGGTAGAACAGCGCCTTTAATGGCCCGGCGGCGGTGCGCGCGGCGCTGTGACGGGCGCGCATCGCCCTCGGTTGGCACGGATGCTTATCCAGTCGGTTCCGGCGGCGGATCGTCGGTCTGGGATCCATCCCGCATCTTCGCCCGAAACCTTGGCGCCCTTTCAGTGGGCCCGCGCCGCGCTTTCCGGATCGGTTTGCAGGGCGATTTTCAGATCCAGGGTCAGATCGATCCATGGCGCGCCGGGCGAAATCTCGTCAGCTTTGGATCCGTGCATGCGTCAGCGCAGCGCCGCGCGCT
>CALCPC010000181.1 GCA_937900975.1 uncultured Paracoccaceae bacterium | reverse complement strand
GTCAGGATCTGGCTCAACCCCGAAAGACCCGCGGCGCTGATCTGATCGACCCGCGGATCGCCGGTTTCGACATAGGCCAAAACGGTGGAGGCGGTGGCGTATTGGGCGATGGCGTCGTTCTCTTCCGGCTTAGCCTCTGCCGCGCCGCCCACCACCCCTAAGGCGAGCGCGACAAGCGACACCTTCGCCACCCGGGGTCCTGTCAGGCGCCCACCGAGCCAAAGCGTTGCCAGGATGTCTATCATCAACGCAACCAGGGCTGCGGCGATCAGCCAGGGTTTGAACAACGTCTCTTCGACCACGGTCATCGTGTCCTCCCGAAAGGATGGGGGCAGGGGGGCGCGCGGGGCGAGGCTGTCGCCTGGGCGAAACAGATTGACGGCAATGCGGCGGTCGCCGGCCTCGTAGATGCCGGGGGGCATCTCGGCATTCGGACGCTCGGCGATCAGGCGCGCGCCGTCGATCCCTGGCAGAAGCTCCGGCTCGCGCAATGTTCCGAAACCGTCGAGCACGCCGACGGGCACCCAAGTGGAGCCTTCCAGCGCCGCCGCCTCGGGTTCTGCGCCGCGCGCGCTGACGGCCAAACGCTCTAACATTTCGACAAAAAGACCAGAGAGCGGCAGGCTGGACCATTCGGCATTGGCGGTGACGTGGAACAAAACGACCCGTCCCTCGCCAAGGCTGCGCCCGGTGACAAGCGGTGTTCCGTCTTCCAGCGCTGCCATCACACGCTCTGGCAAATTGGGGTCGGGTTGCGCCATCACTTGGCTTGAGACCGCGACATCGGCGGGCAGCGCGAGGCCGAAAAAGGGGCTGCTCTCGGGGAACGGGCGCAGCTGTTTCGGGGCGCCCCAAGACATGGTGCCGCCCACGGCGCGGCCGCCGGCGCGCAACCGAACGGGCAGCAGCGGGTCTTCTTCCAACTGCCCCTGTCCGCTTTGCGCGAGGCGCGGGCCGGCAAAGCGGACGAGCACGCCGCCGCCCTCAATCCAGGTTGCAAGCGCGTCGCGTTCCGGACCGGCCAGCGTACCGACATCGGCCAGCACGACCACATCGGGGGCGGCCAGCAGCGCATCGGTCAGCGGCGCCTCGATCAGATCGGCAGAGGGTTCGAGCGCGCGGCGGAGATAGTAAAGCGGCGAGACCAGGCGCGCCGCCTCATCCTCCTGCCCGCCGGAAAGCAGCGCCACTTTCCGGCGCTTCAAACCGTCATCCGTCAGGGCCACCGCACCGGCCGAGCGCAGGCCCGGCAGAACCAGGCGCGTGATGCGGTTGCGAAGCTCCACCGGCATTTCCAGCACGGCCTCGGTCTCGGTCCCGGCGCCTTCGAAAAGGACCCGGGTCTCGCCCAACACGCGCTCGATCCCATTGGGATCGGGGCCGAACGCCGTGACGCGCAGGCTGGGGCGCGGGGCGTCGGTCAGGCGCAGGATGTCGGCGCGCACGGCCCCCTCCGAAAAGCTGGGCGCGGTCACGGCAATTTTGTCGAGCCCGTCGCGGATCACGGTAACCGGTCCGCGCGCCGACAAAGCGTCGATAAAGGCGGCGTCGCCCTCCCGCGCGATCCCATCGGTCAGCCACACCGTCTCAAACCGCTCCGCCGCACCGGTATCGAGCCAGGTTGCGACAGCGCCCCGGTCCGGCGCCCAGGGGGCAGGGCTTAGACCGGCGATGCGGGCGGCCCATGCCCCGGGGTCTTGGAAAGCCGGGCCACCTTCGGGCAAGGCGCCCTCTGTCATCTGTACCAGATGCGCGGGCCGGCCGCTGCGCGCGGCTTGGTCGAGCAGCACACCGACGCGGGCCTGGCGTTCGGCCCAAGTGGGCGCGCTGGCCCAACCCCCGTCCATCGCGATCAACAGCGGGCCGGATCCGGTTGCCTCCGCCTCGGGGTTCATGACGGGGTTGGAAAAGCCAAGGATCGCCGCCGCCAGCGCCGCGATGCGCAAGGCCAGAAGCCACCAGGGCGTTTTGGCCGCCTGACGCTCTGGATCGAAAAGGCCCAGCAGCAGCCGGACACCGGGAAAGGCGCGCTTGGCCGGCGCGGGCGGGACGGCGCGCACCAGCCACCACAGGATCGGCAATGCGGCCAGCGCGATCAAAAGCAGCGGCGTTAGGAAAACGATGGGACCGAGGCTGACCATTTAGCGCAAGCCCCCGATCGCCATGTAGAGCCACAGCAAAGCCGTCCGGGGGCTTTCGGAGGTGCGGTGGATCAGGCATTGCCAGCCGGTGCGGCGGGCCATCGTCTCAAGCGCCTCACGCCGTTCGGCCAGCCGGTCGCGGTAGGCGTCGCGCAGACCGCGGGCGCGCTGCGTCTCGAACTCCACACTGCCGCCGATGGAGCGGAAAATCGTGCGCCCGTCGAAGGGGAACACCTCCTCCGTCTCATCGACGATCTGGACAAAGCACCCGGCGACGTTTCGGTCGGCGGCGTGGATCAGCGCGGGGAAGACCTCATCGCGCGCGCCCATGAAATCCGACAAAAACACCGCGCGCCCCGAGGCCTGGAATTTCGCCTTCGGCGGCGCGCCGAAATCCGGCCGGCCTTCGCGCGGCTCTGCCATCGCCATGGCCATGCGGCGAAGCTGGTTCTCCCCCGTCCGGGGCTGCGCGGCATCGGTGCCGAGCAGCGACACACGCTCCCCCGCTTTGACGAGCAGGACAGACAAGGCGAGCGACAGCAGGATCGCCCGGTCGCGCTTGGTGCGCTGCGCCTTCGGCCCTTTGTAATCCATCGCCGCTGCGTCATCGGCCCAGATCGAGACGGTCTGCGCGGCCTCCCATTCCATCTCACGAATATAAAGATGGTCCGAGCGGCCCGAGCGTCGCCAATCGACCGCCGTCTGGACGTCGCCTGGGACGGCTTGGCGGTATTGCCAAAACGTCTCGCCAATCCCGGCGCGGCGCCGGCCGTGCACGCCCATGGCAACGGTGGCGGCCAACCGCTCGGCCGAGGCCAGAAGCGGCGGCAAACTGCCGGCGATCTTCTCGGAATCGCGGCGGAGGAGAACCGCGGTCTTGGCTTTGTCGAGCGTCTCCCCGCTCACGCAGCCGCCTCCCTGTCGAGCGTCATAGCAACCAGACGTTCGATCACGGCGGCCAACGTCTGCCCCTCGGCCCGCGCGGCGAAGCCAAGCGACATGCGGTGCACCAGGATCGGGTGCGCCAGGGCCACGACATCGTCGCCCGACGGCGCCAGCCGCCCATCCATCAAGGCACGCGCGCGCACGGCCAGCATCAAGGATTGCGCAGCGCGGGGCCCCGGGCCCCAAGCGACGGCGGCGGTGACATTTTCGGCAGCATCCGGCGTGCCCGGACGCGCCGACCGAACAAGCGACAGGATCTGTTCGATCACCGTTTCTCCGACCGGCATCCGGCGGATGAGCTGCTGCGCGGCGATCAGGCCGGCGGCGTCGAACACCGGCTCCGCCTCCGCGTCCTCGGTCCCGGTTGTGGCAAGCAGGATCTCCCGCTCCGCATCGCGGGTTGGGTAGTCGACGTCGATTTGGAGGAGAAAACGGTCAAGCTGCGCCTCGGGCAGCGGATAAGTGCCCTCTTGCTCAATCGGGTTTTGCGTCGCCAGAACGTGGAAGGGCTTGTCGAGGATCCGTTCGGCGCCTGCGATGGTGACACGTTTTTCCTGCATGGCTTGCAGGAGCGCTGATTGCGTCCGCGGGCTGGCGCGGGTGATCTCATCAGCCATCAGAAGCTGGCAAAAAACCGGTCCTTCGATGAATTTAAACGTGCGAGAGCCGTCAGAGCCGGTTTCCAAAACCTCCGCGCCAAGAATGTCTGAGGGCATGAGGTCGGGCGTGAACTGGATTCGGTTGGCGTCAAGGCCCATGACGGTTCCCAACGCCTCCACCAAACGCGTTTTGGCCAGACCCGGGGCGCCGACCAACAGGTCATGACCGCCGCACAAGAGCGCGTTCAGCGTCAGATCGACTACTGAAACCTGACAAATCACGCGGCGCCCGATCATATGCCGTGCCCGCACCAGCGCGTCGGCCGTCGTTTCCATCTGGTCCGCGAGATCGCCGTCCTGCATGTTGGATGTCCTTGAACTGGGGCAAAGGCTCGCCGTTTGGCGGCCTCCTGCTACTTAATCAAATCATCTAGGGTGATGCTAAAGGGATCAAGGCCGAGGACAAGCAGATGTCAGATCAGAAACGCGTGTCCACGCCCGATGACGATGTCCTGGCTGCGGCTGCGAAAAAGGCCAGCGCCCGTGGGTTGCCGCCGGTCGAGCGTTGGAATCCGCCCTTTTGCGGCGATCTGGATATGCGGATCGCGGCCGACGGCACCTGGTTTTACCTCGGCACGCCGATCGGACGGCCGGCACTGGTCAAACTGTTTTCGTCGATCCTTAAACGCGAGGGCGATGCCTATTTTTTGGTCACGCCGGTGGAAAAAGTCGGGATCAAGGTCGATGATGCGCCCTTTGTCGCCGTCGATTTCGACCGCGAGGGGGGGCGTCTTGTGTTCCAAACGCAGGTCGGCGACCGCGTCCCCGCCGGTCCCGACCATCCGATCCGGGTCACCCGCGACAGTGCGACGGAGGAGCCCCGCCCCTATATTCTGGTGCGGCGCAACCTTGAGGCCCTTATCGATCGGAAAAGCTTTTACCGGTTGGTTGAGCTTGGCAGCCCCGGAACGGGCCCGAATGCGGGTTGGTATGGGGTTGAAAGTGCGGGGGTTTTCTTTCGGATTGCGCCGCTCGACTTTTAGAGCAATTTCCGTTCACATTGGATCAGAAATCGCTATCTCAAGATCAGCAAAATGCTGATCTTGAACGCGTTTTCTGATGATGACTGACTCACTTTGAACGGAAAATGCTCTAAGCAGCGGCGTGTTTACCGTTTCTCAACCCTCTTCGGCGCAGCATTACGCAGAATGCGCGCCACCTTCGATCTGATCTTGCCCGTGCTTTTACCCTCCTGGCGTTTTTTTGAAACGGTGGAGGCATCGCCGCGGATTGAGTGGGCCCCAGAGGGCTCCGACCGCTGGCGGGCGGTTCACCCGCGGCCCGAAAAACTGACAGGTTGGACCATGCTGGCGCGCCTCTTTTTTAATCCCGCCTGGAATGAAGCCTTGTTTTTGGTCACTTGCGCAGAGCGGTTTCGCGAAGACGGTGCGCCCGCCGCCTTGCCCCATATCCAAGAACGCGCGCTTCTGGCCGCGCGCCGGGTTGAGCCGGGGGCGCCGCTTCAACTTCGGATACGCTTTGTCCTGGGGCAGGGCCCCGCCCGGATTGAGGAGGAGATTTACCGCGCGGCGCTCTTTGAGTGAGCCTTGAGACCGCCCTGCGCGCGACAGAAATTCTGCTGGCCCTTGCGCTGCTGCAGCAAAGCTTGGAACACATCTTCTGGGCGCGTGCGGAGCGCAGGACCTTTTTTATCCGTGCAGCGCTTGCCATCGTTCTGCTGACCGGCTGGCAGAGTATTTGGGTATTGGCGGCCTTGACGGCGCAGAGTGTGGTCCTTCTTCACCGGTTTGGCGGGGCCTATAACGGCGGTAGCGACCGTTTGGCCCTGTTGATCCTCTTCTGCCTGACCGCCGCCAGCTTTCTGCCGCCGGGCTGCGGGCGGGAGGTCGCCTTTGGTTATTTGGCGTTGCAGGTTCTGCTGTCTTACGTCGTTTCTGGCCAAGTCAAGATCGCCAACGCCGCTTGGCGGCGTGGACAGGCGCTGGCCGATGTCTTCGCCTTTTCGGCCTATCCGGTCAGTCAACAGGTGCGCGGGCTTCACCGCTTCTCCGGTCTAATGCGCGCGGCGTCCTGGGCGGTGATGACGCTGGAGCTTCTGCTCCCGCTCGCGCTGATCAGTCGCGAGACCTTGTTGTTGGCCCTTGGATGTGCGCTGGCCTTCCATCTGGCCAATGCGATCCTTTTCGGTCTGAACCGCTTTCTCTGGATCTGGCCTGCGGGCTATCCGGCGTTGCTTTGGCTTCAAGGATTGGTCGATCCGCTGGTGGGTTGGCATGCGCCGACTATGTTTTGGGGCGGGTAGACTGGTGGAGGTGTGTGGGATGGACAAGGCGGACCCCGGTCAGGCGCGCACGACGCTGGTGTTTGACGGGGATTGTGTGCTGTGCACCGGATGGGTTGCTTTTTACCTGCGTTGGGAGCGGCGCCCAGAGACGGTTTTCCTATCCAGCCGCAGGCCGTTGGGGCAACGCCTTGGCGCCGCGCATGGGATGACGCCCGCCGATTTGGAGAGAAGCTTTCTGGTGGTCCGGGATGGCGTGGCGATCACGCGGTCCGATGCGGTGTTGACACTTTTCGGCGATCTCAGGCGGCCATGGTGCTGGTTGCGCGTTTTGCGGCTGGTTCCAAAACGGCTGCGAGATGGGGCTTATGATTGGATTGCCCGGAACCGGTTCCGGCTCTTCGGCCGGCGCCAGGATTGTTATCTTCCAACCCCAGCCCAACGGTCCCGCTTTCCCGACGCATGCGCGCCGCCGCGTCAGGGTGCCTTATAATCCAAGCCGTCAGGGGTGCGCGGCCACATAAAATGGCTCATTGTCCATTCCAGCTGATTGAACGCGGGCAGCATGCCAAACATCCCGCTTTGGAGCGGCGCGGCGTAAGGGGCGTAGACATCGACCAGGATGATATGCGCCCCGTCCCCAATGGTGGGAAGCGCGTAGTTGGCCAGGTGTTCCGTCGCAAGCGCATAGGTGAAGCGCGTGGCTTCCGGACAGGGTTTGGTGATGTCCGCGTCGCACCAGACATCTGCACTGGCCGGAGAGGGCAGCGACCACGCGACTTCATAAAAACCGTCGGGCGTCTCAAACCCGCTGCTGACGATCGGCGGTTCGCCCGGCTCCGCCTTTTCGACGTAATTGAGCCGGCTGATCCGCAGCACTGCGCCAGAGGGTGCCGCGATGAAGGATTGGTAAAGCGTCTGGTATTGCGTCACGAGCACTTCGTTGATCACCGCATCCCGTGAGGCGAGGTCGCTGATCGTGTACATCGCTTTGGAGGCGCGGTTGAACTGCAAAACGGCGTGAAACACCGCAAAGGTCAGCGTGAGAACCGCCAAAAGGATGGGAAAGCAGAGCACAAACTCCACCGTTGCGTTCCCTCCGTCGAACGCGCGCGACTTGTTTTTCTTTCCCCAGATGTTCGCCATGATCGCAAAAGGGCTCAATACGGTTCGTGCTTGAACGCGGACGCGGTTCGGATTGGAAATCCACCGGCCCCGTCAAGGCGCAGAACCGCGGAGAGGCCGAAATCCTTAAAAATCGGCTGGACCACGGCGCATACCTTTACGACGACGGTTTGGCTCGTTTCCGCCTCTTCGTACTCATCCGCTGGGTTGAAAGACGCGATTTCCGATGCCGAGAAGGAATTGTCGAAACAGGGTGCTGGGTCGGGATCGACCGCCTCTGCGTCATCTTCCAGAACTTGCGTTGCCACGACCAGATTGGTTGAGCAATCGTCGACGACCGACGTCGCATCGCAGATGCGGTCGACAAGCTCCGTGTAGGTCACTTCGTCCCCCGCAAGGCCGAGGCGGACGTCGCGCATCGCGATATCCACACCCCGCTCCACCATCATATATCGGGTCATCAGCCAGCCGGCTTCCGCGCCGGCCAGCACGATCCCGATGAAGACAGGAAAGATCAACACGAACGCGACCGTCGATGCACCGTCTTCGTCGCGGGCGCGTCTGCCTCGGCTTAGCATGTGAAGACCCCTTTAGTTTGTCAGACGCAGCTGGTTGATCTGCGCGGCGATGTCGGTGAACGCGTTTGCAAGATCCGCGGAGGTCGCGAGGTACCGATCACTGTCGTAGGTGGCGCAATAATCGAGAACGAATTTTTTCCGATCATCCCCATCTTCCACATCGGCGGCAGAATCGGGCGCGTCGAACACATTGGGGTCGGAGCTGTCGAGCCCCGGAATGTTGAACCCAATGGTGAAAACACGCACCTTCGGTTTTCCGTCCGGCCGCTGCTGCTTCATAAAGCCACAAATGTTTTCGACGTGCTGGATGGCATCGTCACTAGTCCAATGCCGGTCCTGAGCGCCGCGAATAGCGGAATTCGCCCCCGTGTCCGGGTTCATCTCAACCGAACCGCCTGAGTTATTGACGATATTCTGACGTGTTTTGGCGTAATCGGGGGTTGCTGGATAATTGTTGTTTGGCCGTGCCCAGTAATCGGCAAGGAGGCTGCTTTCCGACAAACCTTCCTGCGAGGTGATGTGGTTGATCACGGCCGCACGCTCTTCTTCCGAGGAGAAGATATCGCGTGTCCAAAGCTCACTGACCGTGCCTGTCCACATCTCATCCTTCAAACCGAATTGCGGCGTGATTGCTCCGTCGGTCAAGAAGACGATGTATTTCTCAACCCCTTCATCAT
>CALCPC010000180.1 GCA_937900975.1 uncultured Paracoccaceae bacterium | reverse complement strand
TCATCATAGCTTTGCGCCCGCACGGTGGACAGGACGGGGCCGAAGATCTCGGTCTTGTAGATGTCCATGTCGCGGGTGACGTTGTCGAAGAGGCAGGCGCCGACAAAGAACCCGTCTTCGTAGCCCTGCATCTTGAAGTCGCGGCCGTCGACGACAAGCTTCGCGCCTTCCTCAACCCCCCGGTCGATGAGGCCGAGAACACGGCGCTGCGCCGCACCTGTGACGAGCGGACCGAAATCGACATCATTGCCAGCGGTGTAGGGTCCGATTTTGAGCGCTTCAACGCGGGGGACCAGCTTTTCAATCAGGCGGTCGGCCGTGTTTTCGCCCACGGGAACGGCGACGGAGATGGCCATGCACCGCTCTCCCGCTGCGCCATAGCCGGCGCCGACAAGCGCGTCGGCGGCCTGATCCATATCCGCGTCGGGCATAATGATCATGTGGTTCTTAGCGCCGCCGAAACACTGCACACGCTTGCCGTTCGCACAGCCCCGTCCATAGATGTATTCGGCAATGGGCGTAGAGCCGACAAAGCCGACAGCGGCGATTGTCTCGTTGTCGAGGATTGCGTCGACGGCCTCTTTGTCGCCGTTCACAACCTGAAGGATGCCCGCGGGCAGACCGGCCTCCACCATCAGCTCTGCGAGAAGGATGGGAACGGAGGGGTCGCGTTCGGAGGGTTTGAGGATGAAGGCGTTGCCGCAGGCGATGGCTGGGCAAAACTTCCACATCGGGATCATGGCGGGGAAGTTGAAAGGGGTGATGCCGGCGGCCACGCCAACGGGCTGGCGCATCGAGAACATGTCGATGCCGGGGCCCGCGCCGTCGGTGTAGTCCCCTTTCAACAGATGTGGCGCGCCGATGCAGAATTCGGCCACCTCCAACCCGCGGATCACATCGCCTTTGGCGTCGGGCAGGGTTTTGCCGTGTTCGCGGCTGAGCGCCTCGGCGAGCTTGTCCATGTCGCGATTGAGAAGATCGACAAACCGCATCAGCACCCGGGCGCGGCGCTGCGGGTTGGTCGCGGCCCAGGCGGGCTGCGCGGCGGCGGCGGCGGCGACGGCACCATCAAGCTCTGCCTTCGAGGCCAAAGGGACCCGGGCTGCAACCTCTCCGGTGGCTGGATTGAAGACGTCGGCGAAACGCCCCGATGTCCCGGCAACCCGTTGGCCGTCGATATAGTGGCTAAGCTCTTGCATGCGCACCCTCCCTGTCACGCGAACGCGCGCACACTAACGCTGGCGCCGGCGCGGCGGAAGGGAAAAGCGCGCGACGCTTGACAGGATTGGGAAGAGCGGTGAGCCTTTTGCGACAACGCAAAAATTAGGGAGGTTTTCATGACGGTACGCAACATTCTAAAGTCAAAGCGTGCGCACGATATTCTGACCATTGCGCCGTCCGCCAAGGTGGCGGAGGCAGCCCGGCTTTTGTCGGAGAACCGCATCGGGGCCCTTGTGGTGTCGCATGATGGCGTGGCGCTTGACGGTATGCTGTCGGAGCGTGACATCGTGCGCGAGCTGGGAAAGCGCGGTGCCGCAGCGCTAGAGGATCTGGTGTCGGATCTGATGACAGCGAAGGTGGTGACGGCAACGCCCGACGATGTGGCCGTGCAGGCCCTGCAAAAGATGTCCGACGGCCGGTTCCGCCATTTGCCGGTTTTGGAGGCCAGTGAAATGGTCGGGGTGATCTCAATCGGCGATGTGGTGCAATACCGGATTGAAGAGGTGCAGCGCGAGAACGCGGCACTGACCGACATGATCGTCGGACACGGCTGATACGCCGGACGGGTTGACGGGGGCGCCGCAATATTGTTGCGTGCCCAAAACCGCCCGGAGGAATGCAATGCGTATCGGTCTTTACCCGGGAACGTTCGATCCGATCACGCTGGGCCACACAGACATCATCCGCCGATCCTGCGCTTTGGTGGATCGGCTGGTGATCGGCGTGGCGATCAATCGGGACAAGGGCCCGTTGTTCTCGCTGGATGAGCGTGTTGAAATGATTCGCGCCGAAAGCGCGGCGATCGGCGAAACCGCCGGGACGGAGATCGTGGTTCATCCGTTCGAGAACCTTTTGATCGATTGCGCGCGCGATGTCGATGCTGGGATTATCATCCGTGGCCTGCGCGCAGTTTCCGATTTTGAGTATGAGTTTCAGATGGTTGGCATGAACCGTGCGATGAAGGACGAAGTCGAGACCGTGTTCATTATGGCCGATGCCCAGCATCAGGCAATCGCCTCGCGCCTGGTCAAGGAGATCGCGCGGCTGGGCGGGGATATCACGCCCTTTGTACCGCCCCGGATCGCGGAGGCCTTGCGCGACCGGCTGGGATAGGACACACCCGGGCCGAAACCGCGCCCTGGCCGGGCGCCGCGACGAAAAGGGGGGGCCAATGCCCGACTATGAGGATCCGGAAAACACATTGATCATCGCGCTGAAAGACGGTGAGGTGGCGCTGCAGCTTTTGCCAGATGTGGCCCCGCAACATGTGGAGCGGATCAAGACGCTGGCCCGCGATGGGCAGTACGACAATGTCGCCTTTCACCGGGTCATTGACGGGTTTATGGCGCAAACCGGCGACGTGGCCAACGCCAACATGGAGAAGGCCTACAATCCGTCGCGCGCGGGCACCGGCGGGTCCAGCCTGCCGGACTTGCCGGCGGAATTCAGCAAAGTGCCGTTCGACCGGGGCGCGCTTGGCATGGCGCGGTCGTCGAACCCAAACTCTGCCAACAGTCAGTTTTTTATCATGTTTGCCGAAGGGCATTTTTTGAACGGGCAATACACCAATTTCGGCCGCGTGATTTCGGGGATGGAGCATGTCGATGCCATCGCGAAAGGAGAACCGCCGCGGAGCCCGGACCGGATGATCAAGGTCTCTGTCGCGGCGGATTTGGCATGATCCGGCGGTGTGCTCTGGGACTGGTGGCCGCACTTTTGATCGGGGCTGTACCGGCTTTGGCGGACGACGCGAACACGCTGGTGATCGATGTCAGCGGGTCGGCCAACGGCCGTGTCGAGATCGCGCTGTTGCCGGATGTGGCGCCCGAGCATGTGGCGCGGATCAAGACGCTTGCGCGGGAAGGCGCCTATGACGGGGTCGCGTTTCACCGTGTGATCGAGGGGTTTATGGCGCAAACCGGCGATGTCGAGCACGGGACGCGCGCCCGCTTTTCGTCCGGTCGTGCAGGCACGGGGGGATCGTCCTATCCTGACTTGCCGGCCGAATTTTCGGCGGAGCCCTTTGAGCGGGGGACGGTTGGCATGGCGCGGGCGCAGAACCCGAATTCGGCCAACAGCCAGTTCTTTATCATGTTCGCCCCGGCACCGCATCTCAACGGGCAATACACTGTCGTGGGGCGCGTGATCGGAGGCCAAGACGTGGTGGACAGCATCGCCCGAGGCTCGGGCCGCGGGGGATCGGTGGCCGAGCCCGATTTCATGGAGACGGTTCGGATCTAGTCTGACGGTTGGGCAACCTCGCCGGGGTCCGAGATGGGAAGGGGCATGGCGGCGGGTTTGGCGCCGTGGCTGTAGCGCTTTCCGCCTTCGGATGGACGTGGGCCGTCTCTGACACGACCGGTGCTTTTTAAAGGTGGGTTTTGGTCACTGGGTCCGGCGCCGAAGCCCCGGTGGTTTTTTTGGTGCCGATCGTGCCGCAGGGTCGCTGGGGCGCGCTTTTGTCGGTTTGGGCTGGTTCGTTGCGGGTCTGCAGAGGGTGTGGATGGCTCGCTGTTTGTTTGGCTCGGCAGCCCAGCGCGCCGCCGTCTTGCGCGTCTTTCGTTGTGATTTGAAGCGCGGGCCTTGCGGCGTGGTCTGATAAGCGCGCCTTATGGCGCGCGGCCCCCCTCGGCCGCTTCCCGCCCCCCCCCCATAGGCCCCAGGGGGCCCAGGGGGCAAAACGGCAAGGGTAGGAGGGAATAGACGAAACGGAACCGGGGAGACC